>DAOTXB010000066.1:0-13488 GCA_034435575.1 Anaerolineae bacterium | reverse complement strand
ACACCACCGCTCACCGCATCACGCTCTAAGCGAATTTGTGGCGTGATGACATTGAGCGACACTTGGCGGATAAACGTGGTTTCATCGTTCACAATTTGCCACAGATTGACCACATTTGTGCCCACAACTTCCACATAGATGCCCACATTCTGCGTAGGTTCTCCGGCATTTTCAAACATCATGCCAAAATAAACTTCACTAGTGTCCAGTTGATCTGGCAAATAGGTGGTTAACGCTAATGTGGTTTCTGCACGACGAATGCGCGAGGCGGCGGCATTGCCATAAAATGTGTTGAGTGTGTTCATCGGATAGCGCACCTGAATATCATCGCCCTCTTGTGGTACGCCGACACCCAATCGCCATGATCCGGTGGTATCCAGCGCAAATTCATCCACATCCCAGGGTGTTTCTGAGAGGCGCGCAGGCAACGCCAGCAAATCCTGCCAACCCTGCAACCCTTGTGGCGGTAGCGTCGGTGTGAGGGTTAAGGTCGGCGAAGGCGTGATTGATGCGGTCGCCGTAACCGTTGCGGTGCGGGTCGCGGTGGGTGGTCCGGCGGTATCACTGGGTAAGGGTAAATCTGTCGGTGATTCTGTGTCTGTCGGTTCAGGGGTCGCGGTATCAGCACGTTCAGTCGGCGTGACCAACGTGGGCGTGATGAAGGTTTGCACATTGATCGTGCTATCAGCATCGGCGGTGGAATCAGCATCCAATGATGTGCTTTCCTCGGTCACATCCACCTCTACGGTCACATCACTACTATTCACCTGCAATGCCGTCGGGCTAACTACATCTGCCACACCACCACTGTCGCCATCATTGCCACCGCCGATGGATACAATCGCCACTGCCACCGCGCCGATCAGCAATAAAACCAATAACCCGCTAATTATCGTCCGACCTGATAAACCGCCACCACCACGTACTGTTTGACGGGTCGTTTCGTCCTCGTCATCATAAGCGGTGCTACCACTATAGGCTTCTGGCTCAATATCCGGTTCATTTTCATCAATACGCGGAGTCGGATCGTTGGTGGGTGGCGCGGGAAATTCTGGTGAGCTTTCGGTGATGTCATACCAATGGCGATACAACGGATACGCCGGATGACGGTCAATGAACATCGCCCGAAATAGTTCATTAAAGCGGGAAAGACGCGCACTCCGGCGCACACTGGTATCGGTATAAGCACTGAGGAATTGCTCGTAAAGATCACGCCATTGATTTAGCGTTGCGGCATAATCATCGCCCAACAACTGATGTGTGGTCTCCGCAAGATGGCGATGCGAATCGCGTACTGTCTGCGAAGGTTCACCTTCACGACGTTCGATCAATTGACGCATGTCACGCGCAACAGTGTGTAATTCAGCGGCGGTGGCGTTGAGTTCAATCAGCCACGCACGATAATCGGTCAGGGTGACAGAGGCGGTTTGTTCCACATCCTGTACGGCTTTAATGGCATTTTCGATCTTCAAACCCGCCACACGGAATTCGCCATCAGACCAATCACGCAGACCCGCTTCAAGCTCACGTAAGCTATGGATTGCCCCAGCCAGCAGACGGGCTTCGCTGTTATCTTCTAAATTACGGCGGGTACTCTCGATCATACCGAGGGCGTGCCGCCCATTGATCTGGTTAAGATTCGTCTCTGCTTCGATAATTACCCGACGACGATCAATAAATTCGTCCAATGTGCGCGTGATGACATGATTCTGACTGCGTTCTTCGCTCAACACACGACGGGCAACATCGCGCCAGAAAACTGCATCTTCCAGATTACCGTCATGGGCTTCTAATGTACCGAGCAACGTGTCATAGGCGAGCAACAAGCGGACAGCGGCGGTGCTATGACGCTCATAAATATCGACCAGCCCTTTACCCATCGCCTTGATGTAGGTGTCCTTGCTCGGCATTTGACGGGCAAACCCTTCGCGTGTTTCGATCTCATCAGCGCTAAAGAGTTCATCAACCGTGCGCAATGCGAGGTTGGTACGTCCAATATCCGTCGCACCACTGCGGTCTACCCATTCGCGCATGGTGCGTGCCAGGTTCAACAAGCGCCGTGCAGAATGTTGTTCGCCGTTGGTGCGGGCAATATCGTGCGCCTGTTGACCCAAACGCTCGGCATCTGCCAAACGTCCACGATCAAACGCATCCCACCCATCCGCCAGAGCACGTCCTAAGCCACCATGAATCGCATGGCGTTCAATATATGTGGTGTTTTCCACCACGCTCCGTAATTGATTAAACCATCCAGCAAGCGTGGGGCTGACCGTACCAACGGCTTCGGAGGCTTCTAATAAACAACGCACTGCTTCCACCCGATTACCGTCAATGATATGCCGTGCATAGTCATTCCAGAGTGACCGCGCATCTTTTAAGCCCTCAACCATCCCCTTGAGCATTTCATCAAACAACCGCTCTAAAAATGGTGATAAGGCGCTGTGTGCCCCCATTAACCACGCCTCAAGGTCAGACCCATCAGCGGCAGGGACATAGGTCTGATACGACTGCAAGCGTTCATATAAATTGTTTAGTAATTGGCTAATTTCTTCCCATAATGGTGATACAGGGTCAATCGTCCGACAACTATCTAGCGCAACTGTGGCATCACGCGGGCTACCCGTCGCTTGTTTGCCGATCACATGCATATTGTCCGCTAGTGCCATCGCCGCATTTAAAGCACGATCCAACGAACTGAGGGGTAACCGTCGATTAGATAGGTGACGTTGCACGGACACCGTAGACAGCAATTTGTTCAGATTTGTCAGCCGATCAACCACCCCGCGATAGCCATCACGGAGAACGGAAATATCGACAGTTTCTGTACCGGGCAGATTATCCAGCATTTCGTTGATTTCAGCGAGAATACGGCGCGATTTCGCTAATGAACCGCCATCCTGTCGTCCATCATCATTTAACGCCGCGACAGAAAGTTCTAAACGATACAAATTCGGGCGTAAGAGCAACACTTCAGGAATCCGCGACGAGATACGCTCCGCCAGCAACCATTGAAGCTTGCGCCCTTCGTCGGTTGGTGCCGATTGCTTGAGCAACATTTGTGCCGCCGCCGGTGGCTTGCCCTCGAATACCAGCGTAACCGCATCTTTGACCGTGTCCGGCACTGTTTCTACAGGGGATTCAAGCAGAAGATTGGTGAAATCGATCAACAAATTGACGGTAGCCGCGGTCTGTGTACCGGCTTTTTCGCCCAATTCATGCAGAAGATCGCTGGCACGTTGCCAATTATCCCCTTCCATATAAATGCGAACCGCATCTAAATCCGCAGAAACATCCAGATCACGAATACGGTTGGTAATATCATCTTCAACCTGACGTGCTTTCGGGAAGCCAGGATCATCGGCAAGCGCGGGATTGAGGGTATTCAGTAATCCGCGCAGATCATTCTTGCTGAGGTTGTACCGTAAACGTTCGCTAACGCGGGCAATCACCCCATCACGTTCGCGTTCCAGCGGTAGACGCACCTCTTCCAGCGCACGGCGCAATTCTGCAATCGATTGATAGCGCACCCGCCCATTGGGATGTAAGGCTTTGCTGGCAATTTCGCGCAAGCGTTGACCAACCCGCTCATTATCCTGACCAAAGTCGATCATGAAGGTTTCATCGGCATCACGCGGGACTTCTGCCCGTCGACCACCTGTCAGCACCAGGTACAGCAATTCGCCTACCTGTTGCACATCATTCTGTCGGCTGATGCCCTGTGGTGTGACCTCGTCCCCTTCTAAAAAGACCGCATTGCCCCAATCAATAACTTTGAGGCGGTAATAATCCCGACTCCAAAACAGATGCTTGGCATCCACATCGTTATAGACAATATCCCGCGCATGGGCGATTTGTAAGAGGTCGAGTAAATTATCCACTATGACCAATAATTCCAGTGTCGGGACACGCTCTCCCTGTGCGGCGAGTTCTGCCACACTATCCGCCAGAATGATCCCCTGTGCCCGTTCCATGACAATATATTGATGCGGTGTCCCACCGACAAAAAACTGCCCACCACCCAGTAATTCCGCCAATACCGGATGACCAGCAAGCCGTCCCAGCGCTTTACGTTCATTGAGGATGCTAACTTCTTGACCAGCGCGGATAGGCGGAGCATCGTTGGGCGCGGGACGCTTAATAACAACAGGGCGTTCCCTATCTTCTGTATCCACCGCACGCAGGGTTTCTCCACTGCGTCCGCGTGGGTAAATATAGTCGTAACGATACCGATTATCAAAAAGGCTATCCGCCATGTGATCTATTGCTCCCGGAAGCGCTATAAGTCCTCAAATATTTTGTAAAACAGGTGGACATGCGCTGATTGTCAATTGTACGCTTACGTACGATGTTCGCAAGGTTTATTCGAATAAAGAGTCAGGCTTTATAGTTTATGACCTAGACCCCAGATGGGTACACCCCGAAAATCCCAACGGGCGCTTTACAAATGTTCACGTCGTCCTGTAGTATGTGCCGTATCAACCAATGATCGCTGCCCTTTTTGACGCAATCATCTCATATCGTTAATATTTAATTTGACGGTGTGGCATGAACCGCGTAATATCATGAAAAAATCTAGCGAGACGAAATAACCCTAATGACGGAAAACGACTCTAACGTAACACCCTATTTATTTCTCGATGGCGAAAATGAACGCCAGCGATTGATCGTCCAAATTGGTCAAGTACGTGAAGAGGTACTCAACCATCTGCGTAGCTTACCAGAAGCAGAATGGTATGAACCGCGCTATCACGGCTGGTCACCTGCCGCGATGATCGCCCATCTTAACACGATTGACTCACTATCGCTGTGGCACATCAAGCTCTCCTTGATGAACATAAAAACACAGTTCCCTGCATCAATGATTCATAGCTTTAATGACCTTGTTGCAAAGGTGTTCCGCAACCGTGTGATGGCAACCTCGATGAAGAGTGTACCCAAAAACGAGGCTCGGATTGCCGATTTTATCACACACCTGCCAATGGACAAATTTTCTAAACAGGTTTTTGAACCTACTTCGCAAAGAATTTTAACAGTTGAGCAAGCGATACAACATTATTTCTTGCATCATTGGCAAACACACCTGCTTGAGATGCGACAAGCCGAAGGGATCACGCCTTCGCAGCAAACCGACGAATAACCGACAAGTTTCATGTTAAAATAATTATGTTAAGCCAATCCCTCCATGCTGGGGGGATTTTGTGATTTTCCATTCAGGCTATAATACAAGTATATATCTGCGATTTTGTTCGGTTGTAGGAAATAAAATATGGCGAATTTAACAATTAGTCTTGCACAAATGAACATTGTACTGGGAGAACCCAAGCGCAATCTGGCACAGGTAGAAAAATTAACCAGAGAAGCCGCACGACGCGGATCGCATGTGGTGGTTTTCCCCGAACTCTGGTCAACGGGTTACGCGTTAGATCGTGCGAGTTACTTCGCACAAACTTTAAATACTGGCATTTTTAGTGATCTCTCTACCATAGCCACACAGAACAAAATCAGCATTGTCGGCAGTCTGATGGAAAAACGCGGTCATGCAGTCGCCAATAGTGCGTCATTTTTTGCACCCAACGGGCGCATGATGGGCGTGTATCGCAAAATTCATCTATTTGGTTTAATGGAAGAAGATAAATATCTACAAGCAGGCTCATCACCATTAACGATGGACTTGCCCTGGGGCAAAACAGGTCTTGCCATTTGTTACGATCTACGCTTCCCGGAATTATTCCGGCGATATGCCGTAGACGGTGCAGAAATGATTATTGTTCCCGCAGAATGGCCCCTCGAACGCATAGAACATTGGCGCGTATTACTACAAGCGCGGGCAATCGAAAATCAATGCTATATCGTTGCCTGTAATGCCAGTGGTGAAACAGGTGATACGGTTTTTGGCGGTAATTCGATGATTGTTGATCCCTGGGGCAAAATCGTGGTACAAGGCGGAGAAGATCAAATGTTGCTGACCGCAAGCATTGAAACCGATCTTGTACAAAGAGTCCGTGACCACATCCCTGTTATCGATGATCGCCGTCCAGAAACATACGAATCAATCAATCTCGATTTTTAAAATTTATGCTAGATATTGTCCGTCAACGCAGGCAAAATCATTGTTTAGAGTCTGGTAACGCCTCTCTACCGTCAGACATTGTTGCATGGTTCGGTGCAATGCAAGCACAGGACTATGCAGGCGTAAAATGGGCTGTTGGCTTGCGATCATTTGATACAACTTCGGTGCAAGTTGAGCGTGTAATCGCTGATCAAGTTATTGTCAGAACGTGGTTAATGCGAGGCACATATCATCTGGTCTGTTTACGAGATGTGCGATGGATGCTTGATCTCATCTCGAAGAACGTTATCAAAAAGAATCAACGGCGTTATACACAATTAGACCTTAATGAAGCCACTATTGCTCACAGCAACGCTATACTGGTTGACGCTTTAAGCACACATGATCTGTTAACACGCCGAGAATTACTTAAGGTGCTTGAAGATCATGGTGTTTCTACTACTGGACAACGGGGAGTATATCTCTTGCAACGTGCCTCGCTAGATGGTTTGATCGTCAGAGTGTTTCTCTCCAGCACAACAATCCCTCATTCTTTGCTTTGGGCAAATACGATGCCTCCCAATTTCAGTATCCAGAGTCACCGCTTAAAGAACTAGCAACACGCTATTTTCGTAGTCATGGACCAGCAACGGCGAATGATTTTGCATGGTGGTCAGGACTACCTAAAGCCAATGTGACAACAGCAATCGATCTACCAAAAAACAATTTAGAACATCATATCATTGATGATTGCGAATATTACTGGATCACTACAGAGAGCGCATTACAAGAAGCGTATAATGTGCCCAACATCCATCTGTTACCCGCATTTGACGAATACTACTTGGGTTATCGGGATCGCGATTTGATTATTTCTACACAGTTTGCATCACAAGTATCGCGCAATGGAGTCTTTTACCCAATGATTCTTATTGATGGTAAAATCGAGGGTATCTGGAAGCAGAAGACGAAAAAGCGCACAATAGAAATTTCACTTTTCCCCTTTAATTCGCTCACAAGCAGTAACTACGGAGCTATTCATAATATCGCCAAACGATATACGAATTACCTTGATCTGAAGTTAACTCTAAATTTGATAAAGTAATTTACCTTTATAATAACGCTCATTTTCTTAATGTTTCTGAATATTATGCTATGTACATAGAGCAGATATTAGAGTATATTACTTAATTATTCTCTTTGCATTTGTAAAAATTGATCTTGTATCTCATGAAATAATCATGGATAGATAGTCATTTCCTCATAAGGCAATTACAACTTTGCAATCAAAGAGCGCTAAGGTTTATTGCATCAATTTATGCTAGGCATGTTCGATATGGCTCATATTTCACTTTACACCTGTCTACAAAAATCGAAGCTCTCATTGTGGACAAAATCACGCATTACCCAATCATTGAAATCACAAATTTCTCACATCAAACCTGCATTAGTGATCGTAACACTTATGGTCGCTTTCACATGTATTGGCATATTGGCACTAAGCTATATCTTCGACAGTGAATTGGATGTGTTCACGCGTGATATCGTGGCAACCGCCCATTTACCGAATTACACGGGTGTTCTATCCACACTCGGCATTATTGGCTGGGGTGCTACGGTGACAATCTGCTTTTTGGGGTATTTTCTTTTTCAATCAAGACCTTACGCACGAAAATTCATGTTAGGCTCTGCGCTAATTTCATTCGTTCTCTTGCTTGATGATATGCTTCTACTACATGAAAACGTCATGCCAGATATCATTCCCTATGGTGAAAAAGTAACCTATATCCTATATGGATTGCTCATACTCTTTTATCTATGGCTATTTTTAGAGGAAATTCTTAAGTCATATTATCTCCTGTTCTTCGGCGCATTGATCTTCTTGGGTATATCAATAGTTATCGATGTTGCATTACCATTTTTGCCGGAGATCACTTTCGTAGAAGACGTATTCAAATTCACAGGCATCACATTATGGTTAACCTATTTCTTCGTGCTGATAAAAAATCGCGTTCAGATGGTCACAACACCCGAAGCCTCACCAGAAGAATCCACAATACCAGAGGGTTGAGTTTAAAATACCTAAACAAAAACGCGATTGAGTATCGTCAACCACGCCATCATCTTGATATTGAATAATCTGATATTTAACCAAAACGCCCAGAAATATAATCGGCTGTTTCCTGATTTTGTGGCGAATTGAATAAGTCCTGTGTTTCTCCAAATTCCACCAGCTCACCCCAGCGCACTTCACGTCCGTCCTCTTCGTTTTTACGGATGTTGAAGAATGCGGTGTAATCCGATGCGCGGACAGCCTGTTGCATATTATGTGTCACGATGATGATCGTGTAGCGCTCTTTCAATTCACGCATTAGTTCTTCAATACGCTGAGTAGCGATAGGATCAAGCGACGCACAGGGTTCATCCATCAGAATGATTTCTGGTTCAGTGGCAAGTGTCCGTGCAATACACAACCGTTGTTGTTGACCACCAGATAGCGCCAGACCAGACTTTTTCATATCGGTCTTTACTTCATCCCACAGAGCGGCGGCACGAAGCGAATGTTCCACAATTTCGTCCAGCACTTTACGATCACGCACACCCAGAATACGCGGTCCATAGGCGACATTATCGTAAATGCTTTTGGGGAACGGATTCGGCTTCTGGAACACCATGCCAATACGACGGCGTACCTCTACCGGGTCTATATTAGGCTCATAAAGATTTTGCCCACGATAGTAGATCTCACCCTCTAGCCGTGCGCCCGGAATCAGGTCATTCATGCGGTTGAGTGAACGCAACACCGTACTTTTGCCACACCCTGACGGACCGATAAATGCGGTAATTTTACGGCGTTCGATTTCAAGCGATATCCCCTGTACCGCGCGGTACGAGCCATAATAAATGTCTATATCTTTTGTCTCGATAGCGACATTCGTATTCTTTGGTTTTTCCTGTAACTTCGTCTCGGACTGTGTCTCTACTGCCATAATGGATTTACTCTCCCTATTGACCTGCTTGTGCACGATTGCGTAATACAATCGCGAATGAATTCATGGTAAGCAACAACGCCAGCAACACCAGAATAGCGGCACCAGCAACATTGCGGAATTGATCATCCGGCTGTTGTGTCCAATACCAGACCTGAATGGGTAGTGCTGTAAAGCTAGAAAATGGCCCATCCGGGTCAACAGTGAGGTATGTCGCCGCACCAACCACGATTAAAGGCGCGGTTTCGCCCACAGCACGGGACATCGCCAGAATGGTTCCGGTCATAATCCCCGGAGTAGCCGCAGGTAAAATTTGCCGTGAAATCGTCTGCCATTTGGTCGCGCCTAAACCATAGCTCGCCTCACGGATGGTCGAGGGCACAGCACGCAGGGCTTCTTGCGCGTTAACGATGATAATCGGCAAAATGAGTAGCGCCAGGGTAAATCCGGCAGAAATGATCGTTCTACCCTCAGTGAAATCACCCAAAGCCCGCACAAAAATCGCTAGACCGAGCATCCCGTAAATGATGGACGGTACACCAGCAAGGTTGCGGATGTTCGTTTCAATCAAACGGTTATACCAGTTGTCCGTCGCGTATTCTTGCAGATAAATCGCCGCACCCACACCGAGCGGGAACGCGATTGCAATCGTGGTCAGCATCAAGTAGATCGAACCGAACAATGCCGGACGAATACCGGTTTCTGCCGGGGTATCACTCAGTGTATCCCCTACGAACGCGCCATTAACCCACGAACGCCACTGCAAAAGCGCATCCGGCATGCTATCTTCAACTTCAGATTCAATCTCATCACGGTTGAGCAAACTCTGGTCAAGTGACCAGCTTTGTTGAATCACCGGATTCAAAATATTGGAATCGAGTAATGCACGCGCCTGCCCTTCATTGATGTTGGCGATCAAAATTTGTGCCATCTCTTCGCCCGAACGGGCAGTAATTGCTTCCTCACCCCAGCTTTCGTCAGGCAATGTCGCGCCCCGAATTGCAACACTCAACGGCTCCAACGCGAATTCCTGCGCGGAGACCTGACTCAGGGAATCGCGCACATAAACCAGCATCGTACGTGGTGTACGCTCCAGCATAACATTGACCATGTCCTCGGTACTAAGTTCCGCAAGCGGACGATCCGCTAATTCATCGGGTGGCACATCGAAAGAAACCGCCACCAAGCCGAAGCTCACATTAATCACATTGAGCATCAACGCGACCAATGCCAATAATGACAGGATCAATGACCCCATATAGAAGATTTTCATCCTGCGCCCGCGCCCATGACGGCTGTTTACATTGGTACGGTATACGCCGTTTTCAATAAAAGAATCATCCATCGTCATCGATTAATACTCCTCACGTAACGCACGGGAAATCCATCCACTGATGATATTCAGGATCAGCGTAATCAGGAATAACACCAGACCAAGCGCGAACAGGCTGTTATAAGCAACTGAGTTATAGGTGATGTCACCACCACTAATTCTGGCGATATGTCCGGTGATGGTTTCCGCACCTTCAAACACATTAAACGTGAAGTTCGGTCCAGACCCCGCCGCAATCGCCACAATCATCGTTTCACCCACTGCACGAGACATCGCCAGAATGACCGCCGCGATAATGCCAGAAACCGCCGCCGGTAGCACAACCTTTACGGTGGTTTCTAAACGGGTCGCACCCAGACCATAGCTTGCCTCACGCAATGATCGTGGCACAGCACTGAGCGCGTCCTCACTCATAGAGCTAATCATCGGCACGAGCAAAATCCCGACCACGATTCCGGCAGAAAGCATGTTGTAAAAGCCCACGTCGTTACCAAAGAATAATTGTAATCCGGGCGTAACAAACGTCAGCGCGAAGAACCCGAAAACCACCGTCGGAATACCCGCAAGAATTTCCAGAATGGGCTTCAAAATACTACGTACTCGACGATCTGCATATTCACTCAAATAGATCGCCGCGCCCAAGCCTACAGGCACCGCAACGAGCAATGCGATCCCGGTAATCAGCAGTGTAGAATTAAGCAGGGGCCAAATGCCAAATTGCCCGACCTGTGGTGACCATTGTGTACCGGTGATAAATTCACCCACCGTGACCGCATCCTCTAGGCGGATTGAGCCACCATTAGCATCGTGGTCACCAATGAGCGTATCCATTAAACCACGTTCGATGGTCAACACGTCGCCGTTGATCTCAGTAACCCGCATGATTTCTGTTTCAAGCTGGATGATGTCACCAACTGCAAATTCACGCCCGAAATCTTCTTCGAGTTCAATCGTGGTAGCTTCTGGTGTGACATCATTTTGGGGTTTAATCTGCTCGGCAGTCATGCCAAAAATCGGCTCATCGCTAGTGTGGGCAATCGCTTCTGTGCCGTCAACACCGCGTTCCACCGTAATCGTCATACGCCCGCGTTCCACCACCTGCATGGTTTCTGTGCCGATCTGGATAAACTGTTCGTTGTTAAACGGCACACGATCTCCCTCAAAACCGATGCTGAACTGCCGTTCATTCTCGTCGATATTCACGCTCAATGTTGCAGACGGATCTGCATCAGCAACGGGTGCCCGCGCCAGCACAAACGCACGGTTGTCGAAGAAGCCAATCGCCTCTTGACCGAGCACATACACAATGCCAATAGTAGTGAAGATTGAAACCACACCACAAAACATCAACAACGCGCTGATAAAAAGCTCAAATGGGCGGGTACGTTTGTCTAAAGAGACAACCGTATTCTTTTTACCGGCACGGTCTAAGGCAGATGTGCCTATCCCCCCCGCGACGTGTCCGGCATCAATCTGTGATTCCATAAAGCTGTTCCCCTGTGCATATGTCAGGCTGTGCTGAGTGAAGGTGTTTTGTTGTTGTGCTATAAGAAGAAATAATCATGAATTCTGATAGTTCTGTGATAACTGATGAAATTATACAAGCGATAAGGGCGGTATCACAGCATGATACCCCCCTAATTGTGTTAAGGTTCGTTAAAGGCTTTGTAAACTAATCGCTTACATGCCTTCCATCATCATATCGGTAGCGGCGACCAGTTGCAGTGCCGCGAAGCGCAGACCACGTTTGCTCGATGGGAAGTAACCAACTTCGTCGATTACGTCGTTCACGGTGGTCAGGTAATAGGTGATAAAGTCTGTAACCTGTGGTTTTTCTGCCATGATGCCAGCGTCGCTATAGAGGAATAGCGGGCGCGCCAGCAGATAAGAACCATCTTCCACGCTGGTGGTGGTCGGCACAACATCATCAACGGACACGATGCTGAGTACATCCTGATTTTGTGAATAGTACGCATAGCCGAAGAAGCCGATGGCGAATTCGTCGCCAGCAACACCGTTCAATAGGATGTTGTCATCTTCGTTCGGGTTGACATTGCTAGCGGCGAGCAGTGCTTCACCATTTTCGTCATCCAGCACTTCTTCACCGAAGAAACCGAATGTACCGGAGGCTTCGCCGGGAATATAACGGATGATTTCTTCATCAGGGAAGCTCGGGTCAATGTCTGCCCATGTGGTGGCGGTGGTGAATGCCAGCGCGAGTTGTTCGGTGGTCAGATTGGTTGCGAAGTCGTTTGCCGGGTTGACAACAACGGCGATACCGTCGGTACCAACGCGGAATTCAATCGGGCTACGTACCGGGTCAAGATTACTGCAGGCTTCAACTTCGCCTTCACGGATGCCACGACTAGCGTTACTAATATCAGTCGAGCCTTCTTCACAGAAGCGGGCGAAACCACCACCGGAACCGATGATGTCGATGGAGACGTTACCAGTGTACCCTTCTGCGACGAAGTTATCTGCAACGGCGATGGTCAGCGGACCAACGGTTGAGCTACCAGCAGTGACGATGTCACCGGTGACGGCGGCAGGCACAACTTCTGGGAGCTGGATGGGCGGGAGGATCACTGTGTCGATAGCGTGGATCACACCGTTGCTGGCGGCTACATCAGCGATAACAACATTCGCACCGTCAACGGTGATGCCCATGTCGGTAACTTCTACGTCAAGTTCATTGCCCATATCAAGGCTTGCAACGGACATGCTTTCGGTAATGTCACCGGACATCACAGCGCCGTCAATAACATGATACAGTAGAACCTGTGTCAGCAGGTCAACGTCAGAGGCGAGGTATTCAACAACAAAGTCAGGGAGTTCCGCGAATGCATCGTTGGTAGGCGCGAAAACCGTCAATGAGGCTTCAGCATCAGCCAATGCATCAACCAGACCAGCGGCTTCTACCAGGGAAACAAGGGTGCTAAAGTCTTCGTTACCGGCGGCAACATCAACGATTGTACCGTCATCCTGTGCAGATACACCCATAGCGGCAACGGCAACAATAAGTACCGCGACCAGTGCGAAAATACGTGATTTCAACATTCCTTCTCTCACTCCTTTTATATGATTTGAAGGTTTACAACTTATGAGGCACGATATGC
>DAOTXB010000065.1:0-8041 GCA_034435575.1 Anaerolineae bacterium | reverse complement strand
TGTGCATCATCGTCAAAAACGGATAATGATTCGAGGCGTTCGTTGAGTGCCTGTGTGATGTAATAGGCGTAGGGTTCGGTCACATCAGTGACGATCACACGGCGTAATCCGTCGATTGTTTCCCCCCAGACCTGATAACGCGGTGTATCATAATTTTCCCGTTTTGATACTTTAGTTTCCTCACAGCGAATCGCCGTAATGCCGGATACATTGACCGTTTTGGATGTATCGAAGAATTGGGGAAGGGGTTGACGGGAGACGGTCATGCTATCCATATCCATGTGGATGTGTGTGCGATTATACACATGCAAAATCAGGCGATAAATCAGGGCTAGCGTCACCAGCACAAACACAAGCGGGAATATCGTTCTAGTATCGTATAGAAATTCGTTAATCGTCGCTATAGACCCGAAAAATCCCAATCCGCTCAGTATGATACCGGTGATGAAGGATTCGTCACGATCTAAGCGAAAATTGGTGCGAAAAGCTAGCTCAAGCGAGTCATCGCGTTCGTCTACGATCATTGGTGCAGGGGGCTTGACCTTGCGCTTTTTCAGTTTGGGCGGGATGGATTGCGCGTTTGGATGCGTGAAGTCAAAGACCGTATCGCAGGTGCCACACACAGCGACCATCTGCTGAATATTGATGTTTTCTGCACGTACTGTTTTTTCACAATTCGGGCATGTTAGTTGCATTATGGCTCCTTATCGATAGAAGTCATCTACTACGTTATACGCAAAATCTTATCTATAGGTTTCAGGGCAGGGTTATTGTGGTCGCCATTGCACCGGGATGTCGAACATATTGTTAAAGGGCGCGGTTAGCGGGCGCAAACTGGTGCCATCAGCATTGACACTGTAGACACGGCTCACACGCCCGATGGTGACCGGAAAAACAATGCTTTCGTTATCCGGTGACCACATGGCATTTCTGCTGGAGAGAATCGCTGTTGGGATGTCCCTGAATAATGTGGTGGTCAGGACAGTGCGCGTGTTTGCTTCAAGGTCAACGACGACGAGATGGGTGCGCTGGTTGGTCGCGCTCTGGTAAAGCACCTTGTCGCCATCCGGTGACCATTGTCTGGCAGAATTGTTGATGACACTAGGGATCAGTTCGCTAGTTTCTTGTGTCTCAGGATTCCAGAGATAGATATTGTTCGACCCGGAGATGAGACTTTCAAACATTAGCCATTCGCCTGTTGGTGACCATTGTGGGTTATGATACCCGCCGGAAATTTCGGTAATTCTCTCTGCTTCATTAGTCGTCATGTTGTAAAGTATCACGCCATTGGTGACATTGGTCGTATAGGCGATAAATTGACCATCCGGCGACCATGAAAATTGCCCGTTGCGGTCAGCGATTTGTGTTGATTCACCTGTGTTTACGTTTAGGACATAGACACTTAATCGGCTGGACGGCTCCGGTATGTTTACGGCATAGAGGATGTAGTCGCCGGATGGTGACCAACTGATAAACACGGGGTCGAGTGGCGGGCTAATTTGCTGAATGTTGGTGCCGTCTATGTGCATGGTGTAAAAGGCGCGGGCGCTGGCATCACGGTCACTCAAAAATAGCAGAGTCTCGCCATCCGGTGACCATCCTAAGGCGAAGTCATTAGCAGGATGCTGTGTTAGCTGAAGTCTATTGCCTTCTTCGTCAACACGGATGATATTCCATGCAGAATTTTCGCGCTCATGAGATAGTAATGCTGAACCATCAGGAAACCATTCTCCGATACCATTAAACACACCAATACTGAATTCTATAGGTGTACTTCCAACAGTCAAACTTCTAGTTTCATCCACACGCAGGTGTAACCACTGGCGTCCTTGACCGGGCAAAATATGTTCACGTAGTACGAGCAATTCGGAGGACTCATCGAACATCATCGCGCCGAGCGCATTCGCCCCGACAATTATCACGCCGGAAGCGATGCTTATGATGACGATCAGTCGTAATACTACGTGTGTCATTGCGGTCTCCATGCAGGTGGTCTTAGTGGCGTCTCAGTTGCATCTGATATAAGGTAACGTATAACCCCGTCGTTTATCGACATCAACGCCAATCGTGATTGATTCTGTGTGATTTCCCAGTAGACAATATAGCGCCCGTCCGGTGACCAATTGTAATGCGCTTGCACCACGCTATCGTTAGTCAGTTGTCGCACCCGTCCTGTATCCGGTTCTAGCAGATACAGATTAAACATACTGTTCCGATGAGACCTAAACAATATCGTTTCACCATCCGGTGACCATTGTGGTGTCATGTCATCTTGTGTGTTGTTGGTCAATTGTCGTCGTCCGGTGCCATCGCTGTTCATGATGTATAGCTCGTAATTGCCATCCCGCCACGATTCAAAACTAATAAAACGCCCGTCCGGTGACCAGACTGCATTACCATCGGCACCGGGGTCGGTGGTTAGTAAGGTCATCTCTCTGGTCGTCATATCAATGGACATCACATCAGCGTTGTCGTTACGATGTGAAGTGAGAGTCATGGTGCGTCCATCAGGAGAAGGAGAAAGCGAAAAATCTAGAACATTCGCTGTTTCGACCAATTGAGTGAACGGGGTGATTTCTCCACTGACTATATCTAATAACCAGATGATGGATGTAACAAATTCATTATTCTCGTCTGTTGTGGGGGTTAGGTAGGCGAGGGTGCGATTATCCGGTAACCATATCAAGGGTGAGATTAGCCCGCCTGAGACGGGTACTTGCTGTTGAATTCTGCCGTCGGAGTGTGTGATCGTGATAGAGGTCATGTTACTTTCAAAGGATGCATATGCTAGTGATTCACCATCCGGTGACCATGTGACTTGGAAATTATCAGCGTGGGAATGGGTGATATTCACGCGTAAATTACGCTGGACATCGCTCAAAAATACATTGCCCGATCTAGTTGGATTTCGAGAGGAATAGGCGAGCATGTCCCCCCCGACAATCTCGTGCCCGATGATTGACATGATTAGGAGCAACATCCCTGAAATGATGAGTAGGCAGAGGCTGGCTAGCGCATAAAGACGTATCATGGATGACTACTTCACCTTAGCTTGGTCGAAGCACTGATTACTATGCATACGTTATGCATACGTCAGCATCAAGTGTTTGTAATGCTATGTGGCTCAAGATCACCGTGACAAACCCGGATAATCTAGAAACATCACCTCGAGGGCATGGCGTACATTGGCGTTGGTTTTAAGGTGAGCAAGCA
This sequence comes from Anaerolineae bacterium, assembly GCA_034435575.1. Classification (GTDB taxonomy): domain Bacteria; phylum Chloroflexota; class Anaerolineae; order Aggregatilineales; family Phototrophicaceae; genus JAVJSU01. The sequence goes on along the minus strand of DAOTXB010000065.1, from coordinate 4,828 downwards.
TGGTCTGTGTTGCCTTGACCGCGTTCAGGGCATCTTCTGCCTGTACCATATAGAGCAATTGCTCCATGCTCACCTGTCTATCGCTGTTGCAGGGTTTAATCGGGCTATTTTCTGCTAAGAGCAATATATCGCGCCAGTAAGACAGCCATAATTCCAGCAATAGGGGCAGGCGTTCTTTGTCTCTGCCGAGGTCGTTGGCGAGGTCAAACCGTTTGGCACGGTTCATGGCGACAACCTCATCCAATAGGTCGAGCGCCTGTGCCCTTTGATCGAGCATTTCAGGATGTTGTGCCGCCTGGATCGCCCAGCCGATGCGTCCACCACTCAACCGCCCTAATAAGCCCGCGTGTTCGGATTCTTGTGCATAATGATCGACAAGGATTTGTTGTATTGTGTCTGCCGCAACGGGGCGCAGATGTATAATCTGTGATCGGCTGGTGATGGTAGATAGAATCGGCTCTAGGCTAGTCGCGAGCAGAATTAGCACAGCATGACCGGGTGGCTCTTCCAAAGTTTTAAGCAAGGAATCTTGTGCTTGTCCACCGGCACGGTCAAAGTCTGCGAGTAGGGCGACACGATAACGTGTTTCATAAGGTTTCAGCGCGATTCGGCTGGTTAGATTGCGGATTTCCTCAATTTTCAGTGCGCCAGTGTTGGAATCTGTGTCTGAATAGAGCATATCGGGGTGATTACCGCTGTCGGCTTTTTTGCAAGATCGACAGATTCCGCAAGGGCGTTGCGCGATGTCCTCATGTAAACAGTTGAGCGCTTTTGCAAACTCATGCGCCAGCCGTGCCTTGCCGATGCCATCCACCCCGGTGATTAAATAGGCGTGGCGTACACGATTGTGAATCATGCCTTTCAGCAAATAATCCACTGCCCAATCGTGTCCGTAGATGTGCCAATTATGTTGTTGCATGGTCGTTATTTCGGTCATGTTTTAACCGTCGTGTGCTTTTCGAGATTATGTTGCTTATTATACAGGCACACCAGACCAAGGGTATTACAGTTTTGGTTAGATTTAGTACAGTCTATACTGACGAATCAATGGTGATTGACGGTAGGTACCGGTTATCTATAGCTCTGTTGCATCGCTAGACCGAAGGCACCGCCAATAAGTCATGAATAATATCGACGAGTTCGTTGGGCATGACGGGTTTGATCACATAACGATCCACATGATATTGTTGCACGAGTTTGCGAGTTTCTTGATTATCGTAAGTGGTCATAATCACCACCGCGAAGCTATATTTCCCATAAATTTCGCGTGCGTAATCCAGAATTTCCCAACCTTCCATATCCGGCAAGCGTAAGTCTAGCAGGATAAGGTCAGGCTTATTTGCTTTAATGAGCGCAAGTGCAGATTGTCCATTAGTGGCGAAATCTGCGTTGATGATCCCTGCTTGACGCAATCCTCGAATCGCAAGTGCGGCAAGTGTGGCTGAGTCTTCGACTACAATAACCCGTGATCCTGACATATGAATTTCCTATCTCAATAACATTTCATATCTATTGTAAATTAACTTTTGGTGAATTATGTACGTGCAATAGTTGGTTGTTACAGCATTGGAACAACATTTACGCAATTTTCATATATAATGAGTAAACAAAAATAAATTCATAAATTTTTCCTCAATTCTTAATTCATGATTTGAAATCCGGTGATATGATCAAGATAAATATTTTGATGAGTTATTAACTCAGCATGCAAGCCTAGTATTTTTAGGGCTATTACATTAGGTATTTCATAAACTTTTCGTATATCAGACAACAAAACTTGATACACTATTCACTAGAATGAACGAGGAAACTCATGGCAATTGACATTCGCTGGCTTAACAAAGATAAGACGATTTTGATCCAGTCCTACTCCGGTATGTGGACATTAAGGGAGTATCGCAATGCGGCGGAATCGGTATATGCAATGCTGAACTCTGTATCTCATAGGGTGGACATCGTCGTAGATTTGACCGATAGCGCGACACTGACAGCTGACTTACTCACATATGCGCGTCAAGAAGCGAATGAAGAAACGGTCAGAATTCATAACAATCAGCGTCGTACAACGGTTGTTGGAGCAAGTTTATTGCTTCGCACGATGATCGAATTTGCAAGTGAGGCTGTTCCCTGGGTAAACCCGAATGCAGAATACATGGACAGCATGGAAGAAGCCATCGAGTTTCTTGAAGAAAGTACAGTGCCATCAGTATTCACATTTAAAGGTGGTCATACCCGCCCGTTACAAGCAGAAAACGGCGCTTAGTAGACGACGAAAAAGAAGGTGGTGACATCATGACTGCGACAGTCCATTGGCGAAGCGACGCGCAACAAACATTGGTGTATAGCTATTGGGATAAATGTGATGTCCGTGACTATTATCAAATGGTAAACGCGACGTATAATTTGCTGGAAGAAATAGACAGTAGCGCGGTCAATCAAATCATTAATCTACGAGTGAGTAGCGCATTCCCTGTCGGCATGTTTTCCAACATGGCATATGAGCACGGAAAATCTCAAAACGAAGAGTTGCTAATTTTTGTCGGCGCAAATCGCTTCTTGCGGTCAATCATTGACGCGGTGGATACGGTCACTCCGGGGCGTTCTCGTCGGGTGCATTATGTCAACACGCTTGAGGATGCTTACACATTGCTTGAACCCGAACACAATTACGAAAGTGTTCCGCTTCTTACGCATTAGCCAAGCCGAGTAAGACAACAAAACTTCAATTTAACTAACTCAATCCGTTAGATCAGTCTCTAGCGGATTTTTTATTCTGATTTTGTGCCTACTTCAGGTAACTGTGCCGATGCGCTCTGCGGCTAATCGTGCGCCGATGATATTGCGGGATACCGGACCGACCTCAAGCTCTGCGAGTGCGCCACTCACATATATGCCATTAGTCCAGCATAATGATGGGTCTACAATTGGATAGCTATCCGGCGCAGTGGGTAATCCGTGATCGTAAACTGCGTTGCCGATCCATTCCCCGCCAGGACGATGTGCTTCAAAACCTGTCGCCAGCACAATATGTTGTGTATGATGGTCTGTGCCTGTGGTGGTGGTTAGTGTGAGCGTGTTTTTTGAGACGTTCACCGCTTTGACTTCATCAATCTTGACCGTAATGTTTCCGGCGTTTTCTGCATCGTCCAAACGTTTGATGACATCCGGTGGCATCGACCCACGATTACGCGCTTGTGTGATCATAGTGCGACGTGCTGACCAATCTGAAGTGTTATGAAAATCCGCCAAACAAAGGCGCGTCACCCAGCACGGGTCACTATCAAAATGGGCTTGCCTGAACGCATGACGGCTCAACAGTGTGACTTCATGCCCATCAGCGCCCAGTGTGAGCGTTAATTGCCCTGCACTGATGCCCCCACCGACAATCACCACACGCTCCGGTAGCGTGTTACGATCAAACGCAGGGCTAAACATATGCGTCACCTCATTGTGTCCCCGTGCCCAGTTGGGGATGAGTGGTTGTTCGCTTGCTCCCATCGCTAGCACGACATTTTTCGCTATCAATGCGCCGTTATTTGTTTCTACCTGCCAGCCATCTGTAAGGCGTTTTAAGCCGGTGGCGCATCCGTTCAGCCGGAGTTCACGCAGATCATAATGGTTGAGCACATAGTCTGAGTATGCGTTGAAAAAGAGCAGTGATGGACGTTCGTAGTGTGGGATCGTATCCAACAACGATTTACCCCGTCGTGTCTGTGAGAAAGTGCGTGCCGACCACGGATCATAGTGAATATGATGCACCATTGGTGAGCGCAGATAAGGCATTCCGGTGTTGGCTGTAAAGCGCTTCCATAGAGCTAAAGGCTCTGCATGTGGATCAAGGACGCGCAAATTTTGACGCGGGATTTTACGACGATTCACCAGATAATGTGAAATTGCCGTGCCGTGTATTCCGCCACCAATAATTAACCAATCGAGCACACCGGCATCCGATCCATTACCCGACAATTAAGCGGGCGTGGTGCGATTGCTCCAGATGGAACATTAGACCAGCCTCACCTTTAAGATAAAGCGCAAATGGTGCATCGCCGCGTACATCCATGTAGCCTTTGAGGTCGTCATTTTCTGGCGGAATTAAATGGATCGACACACCGTCCGAGAGGGTATACATGCTCTGTTCTTCGCCCAGAATCTGCTCGTAACGCCGTGAGAGGTCATGATTGATGATGATATGCACAGCGGAAATTCCCGTGATACCATTTGGTTGTTGGGTTGATTCAGAATCATCCAGCACACGCTGGTTACGCGGAGTCACATCTTCAATAAAAAAGGGTGACATACTGCCTACAATCATGGCAGATTTCCAGCGCAGTTCTATACCATCCTGTCGTTTACGACCCCCTTCTTGAACATCTGCGACTGTTAAGCCGTTATCACGCAGATATTGGACTGTGGTGCTTAAATCATCAGAACCGAGTGCGTAACCGATTAATCCTTCACCTCTTTGTAATAATGTAGTGAAATCTGGCTTTCCAGCTTCAGGTGTTTTTCCTGTAGGCGCGAGTAATTCCAGATAGCTGCCATCTGCAAAGTAGATCAAAGCATTATGGGTGCCCCCACCCGCGTGTACCCCGCCGAAAAGCGGATTGAATCCGAGTGCTTTATAATTTTCGGTTGCTTCATCCAGGTCATGGACTGCAATAATGGCGTGATCAAAACGTAAGCGCATAGGTCACTTGCCTTTAAATTCAGCTTTACGACGCTCCACGAAGGATTGCACACCTTCTTCGGCATCTTCTGATTGCATGATTGGGATGATGTCTGGCATCAGGCGCGTTTTTGCCTCTGCTTCTATCGCATCCATCACAAT
>DAOTXB010000064.1:0-1887 GCA_034435575.1 Anaerolineae bacterium | reverse complement strand
CGCATCATCGCTTCAATCGTATAGGTACGATCTGCACCAGCGAATTTCTCGATCTCGCTCTTTTGTCCCTTAATTACTGGAATCGCGGCTTCATTCTGGGCGAATTCCGCATAAATATCCAGCATTTGGAGTGTTTCTTCCTGTGCTTCTTCCTCACTGATATGAGCAGTATGCCCCTCTTGCCACAAAAATTCTGAAGTACGCAGAAACGGGCGTGTACGCAATTCCCAGCGCACCACATTCGCCCATTGATTAATCAGTAATGGCAGATCACGATAGGACTGAATCCATTGGCTGAACGCCTCACCAATAATCGTCTCTGATGTCGGACGCACCACATACGGCTCTTCGAGTTCTTTACCACCGGCAACCGTCACCACAGCGAGTTCCGGGCTGAAACCCTCGACGTGTTGTGCCTCGCGCTTTAAATAACTCTCCGGAATAAACAGGGGAAAATACGCGTTCTGGTGACCCGTCGCCTTAAAACGACGATCCAATCCATTCCGAATCCCTTCCCAGATTTCGTAGCCATACGGTTTAATAATCACACACCCGCGCACTGGTGATTGTGAGGCGAGATCCGCCTTATAGACGATCTCGTTGTACCACTTAGAAAAATCTTCACTTTGTGGTGTAACAGCCTGTGAAGCCATCGTCATCTAATCCTTTAATGTCTTTGGTAGAGTGCAAAACGCCATCATTATACCGGACAAGCCGTAAATTTCGGCGTTTGAATCATGATAACGCAATCTAATTAGTTTATAAAGGGTCACTAAAGATCAAAAAGTCTAAATATCGGCTAAAAGCCCCGCAAAATCAAACCGATTTTTGCTATAATAGAAGTAACGTATTAAGAAGCGCCTTAAGGGTTGCGGCAAAAATGATCTCAAACGCCTTTCTGCTAAACCAAAAACACGACAGTTTTATAAAGACCGGTCACGGTAAACTCTCGCGTTCAACATGGCACGTAGAATGGTTGATTGTCGGACTCGCTATCTTGCTACTCGGAATTCTTCGTGTAAATTATTCGCTCACACAAATCGACCAATGGCGTGAGCTTGACAATAATGGCATAATCGCGACCTTCCCTGTCTCACAGGTTAATGAATCGCGCTCATTTTTCGGCACAGAATATAACATCGCTTTTGGCGGTGAAATTGGCGAACGCAACTTTTCATCCAACCGTTCTACAGATAGTTATACCCCGACATTTGAAGACAGCGTAGAAGTTGTAGACGTCCTGTACTTACCGGATGACACACTCACGATGGAGATTGCCCGGGGTTTTAGCTTTCCATTGCGAGATGTCGCGCTCACGTTGTCGATTTTCACGGTTGGCTTGACGATTGTGCTCTATAGCCTGCGTCAGCTTTATTATGTTGTACAACTTGACCGCAATGGAGAAGTCATCGGTGGGCACATTACCGGAGTCTCTAAGCGATTAGCCGGAACACAACTGAATATGACGATTTCTTATGTATTTCCGTCGCCCGATGATGGCAAAATGATCGCGGGTAACTCAGTCCATATCAGAGAGAAACCACAAAATCGAAAATTACCGGACATCGGGATGCCCGTTGCAGTGCTGTACCTCAACAATGACCATCATCAAGCGTTATGACCACAACCGCTCACAATTAATATTGGGGTTGTAGCATCTTTGATGAACCGATTCACGATTGGCAAAACATGGCGCAACTAATCACAAAAAACTGACAACTACTTGTCCCACGTGCGCTCATAATTCTTATCGAGCTTATCCATCACCGCTTGCCCGAGGTCAACCTCACTAATGCTGGCTAACTGAAGCAGATATAACATCACATCCGCCAATTCTGACGCAAGTTCGACTTTATCAACAGAATCTTCGCCCCATTGATAATGCTC
>DAOTXB010000063.1:0-3550 GCA_034435575.1 Anaerolineae bacterium | reverse complement strand
CACAGATCAAGCTGTGATGGGCAGTAAGTAAAAATATAGATCATAAAGTATAGCGCGGGATATGAGGGCACACCATGATTGAATCGTGTGGATTTAGTAAGCGGAGCATGAGCTATTAGGTCGCGTCATCGACATGGTTGAAGGTGTTCGTGATTTCGTATTTGCTTATCTTGGCTATAAGTTCATAATTGACGGATTCGCGTCTGCTCGGATATATGGGTCACGCTACTGTTTTCGCCCTCACTCTAACAAGGTAGCGATGGTGTCGCAGGCGGGGCAGGAGTTATCGGGGCGGATGATGGCATAGCCGTTCATCGGTGATTCGTTATAGGCATATTGCACATGCCAGATGATCGCTAATTCAACCGTTAAAGGCTCATATTCATCGATAAGAATGAGCGCATCCCGCAGCCAATTTGCCTGTTCTTGCACGGTGTTTTCGTGTGCCCATGCATAGGTCTGGGTGATCTGTTGCTCAAAATCTTCCGGTGCTAGATAACCGAGATCCGTCACACATAAGGGAACGTCATTGTTGAGGAATGATCGTGCCGCACGGTCTAACATGGATCCCAGATACAGTGTTTCGTGAGTGTTTTGTACTATAGCGGATTGTTGCTCGCGCGGGTCGCCACTGGTCGCATTAGGGGGAACAATCCCCTCGGTATAGGTGACTCCGATGCAATCCACATAATCTGTGATGCCCGCCGCCGCCATATCACGATAATAGAGGTCATCAGCTAGCAAGTTAGAACTGAAGGATGAAGCCCCTGCTGGTGCTGGTGCCGCGCTAATAATCATGATGTCGTCGTCCACTGCCCTGATGCGTGCGGAGACCACGCGCAACATATTGACATAATCCAACGCGTTCATCTGGTTGATATACCATACATTATCGACATTGGGTCGATGCCACACCTGGATCGCATCCGGTCCAAGCTGTGCGAGTTGACCGGAGAAATCGCCGAAAATCTGGAAATATTCATATCCGTAATTGGTCAGTTCGGGGGCAATACCGATCAAACGGATCATGATTTGTAACCCATTTTGTCTCGCAGAATCGATCATTTCCCGTGCGCGTCGTAGGTCTGCCTCTGCATCGGGTTCGCTATAACGCACCGTGTACGCGACCCATGTCATCCCTGTGTCCGTCATTGTGTTCAAGATCGATGGGCTGGCACGCTCCACAAAGCCACCCACTTGAAGCGGAAGCCGATTCTCCTGTAATGTCGGATACCCACCTGTAGGCGGATCATGCCGAATATTGCTCAGGGCAAAAATACCGATAAGCACCATGCCCATCATCGCAAGCGACATCACAAACGGGAACCATCCACCATGCCTGCGTCTGCGTACCTGCTGTGCCGGGGTGAGCTGATGCTTCTCTCGCGGAAAGCGAATGATACGCCGTTGTAAAGGCGTATTTACATCATCCGCATCATCTGAAAAAGGGGGTGATGTGCCAAATTCACTGAGCATGGCGCTATGAAAGTCATCCGGCAGGCGTATTTTATCGCCCATATCCAGCAAATCACTGGCGAAATGCGCCTCTGGTATCGGGGGTGTTGCAGGAGATTTCCCCTGTTGATGAGCGTTGATAAAATCATCCAGCGCGTCGGACGGTAAATTTTCCCGATCATTCATCCGTGTCTTCTCCTATGGTGGCACGTAGATCGCGCAGGGCACGATAGAGCAACATTTTGACTGCTCCCTCGCTTTTACCCATAATCTGTGCCGTTTCTGTCGTGTTCAGCCCACCGAACAGGCGTAGTGCCACCGCTTCTGCTCGTTCCGGCACCAGTTGTTTCATGCCATCGCGCACCTGTGAAAGGCGCAAACGTTGCAAGACAATCTCATCTGGTAATGGGTCAGGATGTTGTGCTGAATATGCTTGATCTAACGGTACGATGTTCCGTCGTTTACGATAATGATCCACAATTTTGTTGTGCGCGATTCCGGTAATCCACGCGGAAAATGTCCAGCGATCATTGTAATTATGCAACCCTTTAAGCGCTTCCAGAAAGGTCTGCGCGGTGATGTCCTGTGCGTCCTGAGTGTTGCCCACTCGCGTCAACACATAGCGATAAATGCGGTCAGCATGGCGACGATACAGCTCGGCGAAAGCCGAACGATTTTTTAGCGCTTCTTGCACCCACCACGAATCATCATGCGTATCGTGGGGCTGTTCCGCCTCTAGGTTAATCATGCGTTATCCCATTGTCGAAGTGAATTTCGAGTACCCGATATGACTTCTCATTATGTATTTCGGGATACGGGCGCGATTGGTCACAGATTGGTTGAGTATAACGCAGAATCTATGTGGGCGATTAGCTATGTGAGCGATTTAGTTGAGGCGCACATACATAGTTTTGTTGTCGGTACGGAGGGATATAAATTTTGGCATACTTTTTAACAATTTGGACAGTGTCGCATGACCGTGTTTTTTTGCGCTAAAATTTGTCTCTATTTGCCTTAGCGCAGAGCCAAGCGCGGATAAAGAAACCCAACCATCATCATCATTGGGGACTTTTGCAAAAGCTTTTGCGATGAGCTTTTCGAGATCAGTTTTTTTCGTGTGCTGTTGTCTGCTTTTTTGCATGGGTGCGTTGTTTTTCAGGCGGGCGGCGTTGTTATTCAGCTCGACCTTATGCGGTATGCTCCTTAGCAATTCTGATAATGTCGCATAACCGTAACGCTTTGACTGAAAATCTGACTGAATTTCGCGTAGCGTATTCCCTAATGTAGACAGCGGAACCCACTTTTTTTCCCCAGCTGTGGCGCGTTGTATGGCTTGTATGACGAGAACCTCCTCGTTTTGAAGCGCTTTCTTTGGCGTTTCTATCGGTCGAGGGATCGGCTGTGTTTGTTCGGATTTTGTACTGTCAAGCTGAGGCACTGCATGAACTTCTTCATCAGCACTTTTTATGAATATAAACGTATCACAGGCACGGATGAGCGCTTCAGACGCATGACGATACCCTGCACCAATAACACGTTTTTTGGTTTCATGAACTTTATGGCATAAGGGGACATAATCTGCGTCATTAGATGCAATGCAAAATGCGTCAATGTCAATATAATGCAATACCTCCATAGCATCCATAATCAGGCGCATATCAGTGGCGTTTTTAGTATTTACAGCGCTGGTTTGATGTCTCAATTTGATGTTGAGTTCGTCCGCGATTTTGCACCATGTTTGCAAATGGGCAGTTTCCCAATTGCCATAGGCAACTTTTAAGACGGGTTTACCGTGATAGCTTATTTCCTCTAATAAATGGGGGAGATAGCGATACGATATGTTCTCCGCATCTATGAATAGGGCAACTTTTTCCACCACAAAACTTTCTCTTGATACCAATGCGCTCTCTTTACAATAGCACAGTAATCTATTAATTAGCGTTGAGAAAATACTGTTGAGTGTGGATGACCATCTCATATTCTCTTGAGATAATCTCCACGTTCAGTGGACAGTGTTCTTGTCGAAAATTGCAGTGTGATCGTATCCACACGCTTATTTGGCTGATGGTTTTTTGCCGGATGCTTCCGGCTTCTT
>DAOTXB010000062.1:0-5888 GCA_034435575.1 Anaerolineae bacterium | reverse complement strand
AACCCGCAACCATGCTCATTCGTGTGGTTTCAGTGCTACAGGGCGATGTACAGCTCAAGATGCACTGTTTACCCGCCTTTGATTATGCGCGGGATAAGCACACCCTTGAGCTGGTAGACGACGGCGCAATTTTCACGCCATCCGACTCTGAGATGCAGATGCGCCTATTCACCGACATAGACTCCGATTTATCCGCTGAGTACACCGGTGTTACGGCTGAATTTACCCTGAGCGAAGACACTAGCGCATACGTTATCTTCTGTGAGGACCATGCAGAAGCGAACAAGATGCTCGAAGATGCTGATCTGGATACGCTCTTTGAGAAAACTGTGTCGTACTGGCAACAATGGTTATCACAATGTACTTATGAAGGGCGTTGGCGGGAGGTCATCTATCGCTCTGCCCTCGCGCTCAAACTGATGACGTTTGAACCCACCGGCGCAATTATTGCATCGCCCACAACCAGCTTACCGGAGGGGATCGGCGGGGAACGCAATTGGGACTATCGCTATGTTTGGTTACGTGACGCGGCATTTACCGTCTATGCCTTTTTGCGGATTGGCTTTACACAGGAAGCCGAAGCATTTATCGGTTGGTTGAGCACAATTTGTTATAACTCCGGCGAGGACGGGGTGCCGTTGCAACCGATGTACGGTATTGATGGACGCGAAGAACTGGAAGAAATTTCTCTCGATCATCTGAGCGGTTACAAAGATTCACAACCGGTACGAATCGGCAATGGCGCTTATGAACAGGTGCAGATGGATGTATTTGGCGAGTTGATCGATGGCATTTACCTCTATAACAAATATGGCAGTTTCATTTCACATCAATTGTGGGACAAATTGCGCGACATCGCAGAGTGGATTTGCGACAATTGGCAGAAAGAAGATTTGAGTATCTGGGAAATCCGCGACACCAAGGGGAAATTCACCTATTCGCGGGTGATGCTCTGGGTTGCGCTGGATCGTATGTTGCGCCTTGCAAATAAGCGCTCCTTCCCCGCAAACCGTGATCGCTGGGAAAAAGTGCGGGATCAGATCTATGACGAAATTATGCAATCCGGCTGGCATGAGGAACGTCAAGCCTTTGTACAACGCTACGACGAAGACGCGCTAGATGCCGCGAATTTAATCATGCCGCTAGTGTTTTTTGTCGCGCCGAATGACCCGCGTATGCTCAAAACCATCGAAGCGATTCGCAAACCGATTGATAACGGTGGCTTAAGTTTCGGCAACATGGTTTATCGCTATAACGTCAAAGAATCGCCGGATGGGTTGGACAGTGAAGAAGGGATGTTCAATATGTGTACCTTCTGGTTGATCGAGGCGTTGACGCGCTCTCAACAAATTGATGATGCCCGTATCATCTTTGAGCAAATGTTGACCAATGCCAATCATCTCGGCTTATATGCAGAACAAGTCGGACATCGTGGAGAAGCGCTGGGTAACTTCCCACAGGCATTTACGCACCTTTCGTTAATTAGCGCAACGTTCAATTTAGATCGTGCGTTAGGCGGGTATCAACCACGGATATAGACAGTTTCTTAATGCTATGTGTATTGACAAATATTCAGTTCACGTTGACCATATGAATAACTGATTAGTGATAACTGAGTGTTTGAGGAATTTCTAATGTTAGTACTGACGAGTTTTCTGGTAATGGGTCTGGGTGTATTTTGTATCATCAATAAAGACCTTGCGTGGGCACTTTATGAGTGGGATTCGCAATCAATGGGCAATCGTCGTCCGGCACGTGGCAAGCATTGGCGTATGCAGGTGCAGTATGCGTCCCTATCACTGATTATGCTCGGTATGATTGGCATGAACACAGCCATTCAATCTTTCCTATAAACATATCCGGTGGGTAACCCATGCGTGTGATGAAGTCGTCACACCGCCCCGTTGCCCACTGATTCTCTCTCATTTACACCGCCATATTTCGAATAAAAAAAGGGCACATCGTTGCATGCACCCTGTAAAATCGTCGCTGTATAGTGCGCGTTACAGATAATCGCGCAGTTGACGGCTACGGCGCGGATGACGCAAACGGCGCAGAGCACGCCCTTCAATCTGACGAATGCGCTCACGGGTAAGCCCAAACTTTTGCCCGACCTCTTCTAATGTATAACTACGCCCATTTTGTAAACCGAAGCGCAAACGCAAAATCCGTGCCTCGCGCGGGCTGAGTGTACGCAATAATTGTTCTATTTTTTCGTGGAGCATTTTATCAAAAGCACTTTCAGAGGGGGTGGGTTCCTGATCATTTTCGATAAAGTTACCCAATTCGCTGTCTTCATCTTCGCCGACAGGGTGTTCTAGGCTAAGGGGTTGCCAGGATACGCGTAACATCCATTGTACTTTGCGCGGTTCGAGTTCCATAACTTCTGCAATTTCTTCAATGGTGGGCTTACGGCATAGGGATTGTTCAAGGTCACGCACCACACGATATAATTTACGGATGCGGTCACTCATGTGTACAGGGACACGGATCGTGCGCCCTTGATCGGCGATAGCGCGTGTGATTGTCTGGCGAATCCACCATGTCGCGTAGGTGCTGAAGCGATAGCCACGACGATAATCAAATTTTTCTACCGCTTTCATCAAGCCGAGGTTACCTTCTTGAATAAGATCAAGAAACGGCACACCACGCGTCATATACTTTTTCGCGATGGAGACGACAAGGCGCGTGTTGGCTTTGATCAGATGTTCACGGGCATTGATGCCATCTTGCACCTGCATCTGCCATTCGGTGGCTTTGTCGCTTTCCGGCGTTTTGAGCAGTTTTTTCTCCGCTTTTAAGCCGGTTTCCAGACGACGGGCAAGATCAACCTCTTCTTGCGTGTTCAGCAAAGGCACCCGCGCCATTTCCTTTAAATATAAGCCGACGGTATCACTCGATGACATATCAGCAAGATCATAGTCATCTTCCTCGTCAATTTCTTCTTCATCAATGTCTTCCAACTCGTCGAACATTGGATCATTATCATCATCTTCGCCAGAGGTGTAAAATGAATCGATCTGGTCACCATCCCCGGCATCATTAAAAAAGTCCATCCCGGGTAAAACATTCATATCAGAGTTAAAATCACCATTGAAATCAGTCACCGTATTGCCCCCATGTGTATAAATAATTGAAATTATTAGTTCATCGTCCGGCTAAATAAGTGCCGTTCGATGGTATGAGTTCTATGTGTGTTAATCGTCTAGCAGTTGCTTAAGTATGGCAAGACGCGGATCAATAAGATCATCGTCGGGTGTGGCATCCTCTTTGGTGAAGGTCTTCTTACATACGCCACAGGTATCGTTTTTGTCTAAGCGAAATGGCGCATTGTAACTTTGCGCGATGATTGCTTCCGCCCGGACAAGTGGTGCGAGGTCAAGTTGAGCATCTTCCGTGATGAAGAATTCCGCCGCGTCGTTATAACGGTTCACCGCGAACAATTCCTCTAAGTCCAGATGCATAACATGCTCTTTAGGGTCTAAACATCGGAAGCATTCATCGTCCACAGCAACTTCAAAATTTGCCTGTACAAGAATGCCCTCTTTCGTACGACTTAAACGTAATGGACCGCGCAAGTAATTGAGGCGTAAATCATCCGAGACCTTAACCCTCGGAAAATCAAGCGTGGAGTCATGGCTATGTGCGGGACCATCTGCTAATAGAAAACCAACGTTTAGCTTTAGAACACGGCTATTCAAGTAGGTTTTCGGAGAATCAGTCATTCGGTTGCCTGACTGTATGATTGGCAAAATGTAGATGAGTGTTACAACTACGTTTAAAATTATAGGAAAAATTTAGGTGTTGTGTCAAGAAGTGAGACAGTAAGTTAATGCAAACTAAATGGTTATGAAACGATTTTATAACAGTATACGTGGAAATAGAACTATGTTATGCTAGAAATGCCAAATATTGGGGGTTTTCCTGATTTGTGGCAGAGAACAAAGGAGATAGTATTGTGACACAGTTACTCGATCATCTTGGAAAAGATACCCTACCCACAGAGATGGTTCACGCATTTGTGAAGTGGTGCATCGAAGAACAGGCGCGTGATGCACTCGCAATAACGCTTGAACGTACCGGTTTTGCTGAGATAGCGGCGAAGATTCGCGCCACAAGCAATATCACCGCTTTAGAGAAACTCAGTGCCCGCGCCCGACAGGAAAGTAAACAGCAACAGGATAAAACTCGCATGATGGCACTTTCTACCGCAGAAGCCGCCGCCTTTGAGTTCAACAACATGTTGCACGCCGCCAACCCTGATGACCTGGACGCAGAAGCCGTATCATTCTTCGCCGCAAGGGTCAGTGGATGGGGTGGCTGGGCATCACAAAAATTTGTAGATGTCACAGCGAAAAAGCAGGCAGAAAAAGATGCGTTCGACGCACAAGAGGCACACCTCACCACACTCTGGCAAATGTACGCCTCTAAATAACGCAGTAAGCCAGTAAGTCATCTACAGCAAGAGACCTATCAAAACCACTGTACCCGTTACAGCGCACACGGGTTTTTCGTCGCGCCCTATCAACATTCCACACGCTCTCCATTCGCAAAAATGATGATCTTTCCTCATAATGTGCAGGATTGTTAAACTGACTCTATGTACGCTAAAAGCACTGCCAACGCATCCACATTTATTAATGCATATCTGCTGTAGCGTATTTTTCGTAAATGATTGACCATGACAATAAGGAGTATAAAATGACAACATCACTCAACGGACAGGTTGCAGTCGTCACAGGTGGAGGGCGGGGTATTGGGCGCGAAATCGCACGGCAACTTGCACAACACGGCGCAACCGTTGCGGTCAGCGCACGCACGCGTGAACAACTTGACAAAACCGTCAATATCATTACCGAAGCAGGCGGAAATTGTACTGCATTTGTGATGGATGTGAGCGATGTTGAGATAGTACAGCGCGTGCTGAGTGAGATTGAAGCACAACTCGGTAGCATCGAGTTGCTGGTGAATAATGCCGGTGTGAGTGGAAAGAGACCGTTGCCATGGGCATTACCGGTTGCCGATTGGTGGTATACGTTAGAAGTCAATGTACGCGGGGTGTTCGCCTGTGCCCATGCGGTATTGCCCGGCATGATTGCGCGCAAAAAAGGGCGTATCATCAATGTGGGAAGCAACATCGGTTTATATGCCGTGCCGGATGCAACCGCATATTCGGTTAGCAAAGCCGCACTGATTAGCCTATCCACAAATCTCGCAGAGGCGACCCGGGGCACGGGCGTGAGCGTATTCGCCATCAGCCCCGGTTTGGTGCTCACAGATATGACCCGTGACATTCCTAATCTTGAGCAAATTCCCGCCTCAGAATGGGTGCCCATCGAAAAATCTGGTGCATTATGTGTGGCGCTAGCGAGTGGTGATGCAGATCAACTGAGTGGCTGTTACATCCACGCGCAATCCGATGACATTCAAGACCTAATCGCCCGTGCCGATGAAATCAACGAACAAGGGCTTTACCGCATTACACTGAATCTATAATCGCCCTACAAAACACCCAATACTGTACAACTTTTCTTTCTTTACGGCGTATAAAGCTATAGAATAAGAATACAAAGTTGAGACGGAGTTTAAGATGATTCAATTACTCGCGCTGATTATCGTATTGATCGGCATTTACTGGGCAGTATCTTCTGTCTTCGGGTTTTTCGCAGGGATTGCAGGGTTAGTATTTACCGTACTGGTATGGATGCTCATCGGTTGGCTAGCAGGCAAGGCATTACGCGGTAAGGGATATGGTCCCGTTGGCGACGCGGCACTGGGTCTTGGTGGTGGCATCGTCGGCAGTATCGTGCTCGGCATCCTTGGTCTGAATGTAGGTGGTTTAGTCGGGACGATTATTGGTGGTGTGGTTGGTGCGGTCATTTTAATCT
>DAOTXB010000061.1:0-12836 GCA_034435575.1 Anaerolineae bacterium | reverse complement strand
TTGAAATATGGGTGACCATTCCGCATAAATCTGGTCATGAATCGCTTTGATGTCGTCAGCGTTAATCGTAATTTCACTGAACGGGTCTCGCTTATCGGTTGCCCGCTCATAAATATAAAATCCATAGCGTTGCACCATCGCAGGGTCACCGCCCGTCGCCATACACACTGAATCCAGCGCATCATCGGTCAGCGTGTATTGTGAATGTACCGGACGAAGCAATACCTCCCGAAGGGCTTCATCAGAAAGCATGTTTAAACGCCGTGCGCCTTCTGTGCCGGTTAACGGTGTGAAGAGGTCAAGCGCACCTTCATAAGATTCATCGACTGTCAGCCCGATCCCCAATTGTGGAAGGAGCAAAGTCTGTAGCGCCTCAAAAATCGTGACAGATATTCGCCCGCCATCAATCGCCTGTAAAAGATTCTGAGCATCATCAAACAACAAGACAAAACGACGCTGGGGGCGAATTGCTTTGCATAACGCGGGCAAACCCGCCTCCACCAACCAATCATGAAAATTTGATTCCGGCAATGCCAGCGGATCAAGGATGATGAACCCACGCGCTTCAACCGCTTCGACAAGACCATAGGCGATAGCTTGCATCAGTGCATCATCGTGCTGTAGCGTATCGTCGGTCAGCAAAATGTTCACGACGACATAATGTTCCTCGAACCGCAGAGGGACTTGATTAATAAATGCAGTCTTACCAATACCCGTCCGACCATAAAAAAGTGCGGCGGGCGTTCCAGGGGGATTATTCAGATGATGCTGTAAATGCGCGAAGGCATTCTCACGACCAGAAAACGGTACGATATGATTTTCCGGCGTATACGGGTTCTCTTCTGCGAAGCTAGGCGCGTCCATAGCACTTGTCCTGAGTGGTGTTTAGGCTGTGTCAACATACACCTACTATCTTGACCGAAAACACCCGATGTGACAACTTCTAACGCATAATAAAAAAGCACGCGCTGACCGAGCGTGCTTAAAAGTATAGACTAGATGGCAGATTCTACTTAAAAATGATCCCAGGTATTGTTCACCGATACCGTATTGTAATGATCTGTTGGCTTATTCTCAGAATCCGACTTTTTGCGGATAATTTCTAATTCACGCAAACTCCGGCGTACGGAGGCTGCACTACTACTATGCGAATCATGCGCGTCTGCGTCAAACTGATTTTGTCCGCGCCGTAAGATTGGAATTCGGGTACGGGTGACCTGTTTATGTGGTTGCAGGGCAATGTCTTGAGTTTCAATATGAACGGGAAAACGCATATTGACCTGTGTGCCCTTTTCCGGCGTGCTATCCACCGTGATCACACCGTTGTGCGCCTCAATAATCCACTTGGCAACCGACAAACCCAGTCCGAAGCCTTCGCTATCATGTAACCGTACGCGTGATTGATCGATCTGATAAAAGCGATCAAAAATACGCTCAATCTCTTCACTTGCAATCCCGATGCCATTATCACGCACGCTAATCACCGCATAATCACCATCACGATTTAGCGCTATAGAAATTTCGCCACCATCATCCGTAAATTTGATGGCATTGCTCATCACATTGAGGATCAATTGCTTAATACGATTGGAATTACCATTGATGACAATCGGCGTAACATTGCCAAGTTTGAGTGTTAAGTCACGATCATCAAGCAGTAATTTTGCCTGATTGAACGATTCACGCACGACAAGATCAAGATCAGTCATCGCCATGTCAATCACAATACCGCCATAATCCGCCCGCGCCAACATCAGCAAGTCATTGACAAGGCGAGACATCCGCTCAGTTTCGATATTGATGTCATCCATCATATCGTCTTGCATGCCATACCGTTGTGCAAGCTCTAAATTACCCTTGATCGCGGTTAGCGGTGTGCGAAGCTCATGCGACATATCTGCAACAAACCGTTGTTGCACGCCAAAGGTGTGCTCGATACGGCTCATCATATGATTAAACACAGACACCAACCGTCCTAGCTCATCCTGTGGACCTTTCCAGCCTAAACGGGTGCTGAGGTCATTCGATACTGCGATATTACCCGCCGCATCCGTAATGTCTTCAATCGGCTTCAAGGCACGATGAGAGAACCACATGCTCAAGACACCCGCACCGAAGATCGCAATCGCACAACTGATCACCATAATCAACAGCAAGGTATCTAATGCCTGATTCACCGTCGCAAGATCACCCGCAACCTGCACATTGCCCACAAGGCGATCACCGAGAATAATCGGCTTCGTCAGTACGCGCAGTTCCACATCCTGAATGGTCACATTCGCAAAGTGCTCGTCGGCTTCAACACCCAATGCTTGATGATCGAGCGCGATACTCCCAAGTGAATTCAGGTTCGCCGATGCCCCTTTAAATTCAGGATCACCATCCACAATTTCCCATGCTTGTACATACACATTGGACGCACGAAAAACGTCTAGCGATGCCAATTGCACATCAACGCGTGGGTCTGCGCCGAATTCTGGAATCGCAACAAGCCGGCTATTGACCATAATCTGGTTAGCCGATTCGCGGAGTGTATCATCTAAATTGTCGATCATCGTGATACGCACGACAAAAAATGTTATTGCGCCGAATAACACGATAATCGTGATGAGTAACCCTGCATACCACAGGGTTAACTGTTTGCGGATGGTCATGGTGTGTCGTTTATTCCTCGCGCAGTACGTACCCCACGCCACGCACCGTATGGATCAAACGGGCTTCTTCCGTTGATTCGGTCTTCTGGCGTAGATAGCGCACATACACTTCGATAATATTGCTTTCACCCCCGAAGTCATAGCCCCACACGCGGTCAAAAATGACATCACGGGTGAGTACCTGACGCGGGTTACGCATAAATAGTTCAAGTAACTCATACTCTTTGGCGGTTAGGTCAATTGCACGTTCTCCCCTATGGGCACGGTGCGTTCCTGTATCGAGTGTGAGGTCACTAAACCGTAGCACTTCTGGTTTGGATGTTGGCGTGGTACGCCGGAACAGCGCACGGATGCGCGCCATTAATTCATCCACGGAAAATGGTTTTACAAGATAATCATCTGCCCCGGCATCAAGCCCGGTGACACGATCATTAATATCATCTTTAGCTGTCAACATCAGCACCGGCACTTCACTAGCCGCCCGTAACCGCTTGCAGACTTCTAATCCGTCCAACCCCGGTAGCATCCAATCAAGGATGACGAGATCAGGCGGATTGTCCCGTGCGATGGCAAGCCCTGTTTGTCCATCTCTGGCAACGTTGACTCTATAACCTTCATAAATTAAGCCACGCTCAATAAATTGCGCGATGCGCGCTTCGTCTTCAATGACGAGTATCCGTTCACCTGACATGTTTGTTTCCCTTGTAGTCTTCGTTATAGCTTAAGCAAGAATCATGAGTATCTTACAACTTTTGTATTAGAACTATCTGAACGTTGCCCACTGGAAGTTGCTAATTCCAACTGGAGAGATCAACGTAGATGCGCTCCCCTGTGCCACATCAATTACCGTGAGTGCGCCCCCTGTGCCAGAATACCCCGCGATATATGACCCATCTGGAGAAATAGCGGGGTCGGTAATGTACCCCAATGTGGCGATGTCATCGGGTTCGCCAATATCCACCGCAACACGCACCAAACGCACCGGAGACGGGCTAAACTCACGGGTGATTTCTAGCGTGATGACTAGCACGCCCACGTCAACTTCGCGGACATCTAACGGCGCGGCATTGGGCACGGACAGCACCGGAGCCACCTGATTTTGTTCACTAATCGAAAAGCCATTAATCATCGTTTCGTTGGAAGATGATTCTTCGTACCCTAACACGCGTCCATCCGATAACCACATACCATCGCGCATGGTGGCAATTGTGCGCGGAGTCAATGAGTCGGAAAGCGTGTCAATAATTAAAATTTCAGTGCTGGCACCATTCGTCGCCGACACCAGTACCAGATTGGGCGAAGTCGCAATCTCTGAATTGATACGGTCAGCACTCTGCTCAAAAATCTGTGCCGGTTGCCCATCAGGGATTTCCACCACCCACACGCCATCGTTAGTGCTATATGTGAGCACCCCACCATCAGCACTGAAGTCTAACCCACCAGCCACTTCATCAACATCACCAATTCGTGTGGGGTTTCCCGCCGTGCCAGTTGGGTCTAAGGGCAAGAACCACAAGCCACGATCACTCACGAACGCCAGTGCCGCACCACTATCCATCACCGCATAATCGGTTACAGGCGTTTCAAGTTCTGTCAGCGCCTGTGGTGCGGTGCCATTACGTGGCATCAACCAGACCTGCGAAATCCCGAACGCATCCGGCGCAAGGAAAAAGCCCGAAAAAGCTGTTGTAAAGCCTGTGACATTGGCAGGGAATGGCGCACCCCATCCATATGCGACGGCATTCGATACGGGCAACACAAACCCATCACCCGTAAACGGCAATACCAGAGAAATCGCTCCGGCTTGAAATTGAATCAGCAAATCGCCACCGGGTGCCCAGCGCAAGCCGTCCAACGTCACGGGGACCGGACTCGGGTCAGCGGTAGTCACGGTATTATTTGCGGTAATACCAAGCTGTTGGAAAAATCCCGCGTTTGCCTCGACACTTTCATTGACGGGGTCACGTACAAACACACCAATACTGCCATCCGGTTTGACCACCGGTAAGCGATAGAACAGGGCAGTATCACGCAGGGCAACCTGTTGATTCGCGTTGGCTAAATCCATCAAAAATAGTCCACCGTCTTCGGGTGCAAACACCAATTCACTGTCGTTCACCCACGCCGTCCCAATGGACGAGGTCAGCGCACTCGCCAGAAGCATTTCAGTGCCATCACGCCGATAAATCCACCAGACATTGTTCTCTACCTCTGCCGCCAGATAAGTACCATTCGGTGACCATTGCAAGTTCACAACCGGACTCACAACAATATCAGAAAATTGAGGGATTTCCGCACCCGTATCAAACATCACCCGTGCGCCATAAATTGTGGTGTAGGCAAGCGCATTACCGGAGTTTGTCCAGACCATCGTCTCCCCGGAACCCCGCAACGGCGGAATACTCGCGGTATCCGCTTCGACCTCAATGATTTCGTTATTAGATGTACGGAGTAGGTTTAAGCCTGTTTCGGTGCGATAGGCGATTAGATCATTATCCGGTGCAACCGCAAAATCGAGGATAAACACGTCATCTGGTGTGACATTGACCACACCCGCCGCCCCCAAACCATAGCGCTGAACCACGCCATTATTGAGCAACACATAAAGCTCGGATGGCAAATTCAGCCCATCTTGGGCGCGTATACCGCCAAAGACAAGCAACATCCCCATAATGATGATGAGCAAAAAACGCTTTTTCACAGTGTCCCCCAATACTTACAATGTCGATAGCTATCCTGTAAGTTGTCAACCATGCGTCAATTCGTGTGTGTTTGCTAGCTTTTATTTCCATAAAATAGTGTGCCACTAAATGCACTCCCATAGCATACACCTGATGAGAAAATTGTGGGAGGATGTACAATACCCACTCATTGAGTCTTCATCTTTAGTGTTTTTACGTTTTGTCGTTGACTTCGCACCATTCCGCGCCTAAGCTAAACATTAAAGTGAGCTGGCAGAGGTTGAATATACGAGGGAGCATGGCGATATGGTGAGCAAATTACCCGTATGGTGCGACGATGTTGATGCTGACAGTGTGCAGAAAGCACTATTACAGGATGAAGAAGCCACGCGGTTATCAGAGGTCTTTAAGGTCTTGAGTGACCCGAATCGTCTACGCTTATTGTCCCTGTTGCTCTCACAAGAAGTCTGTGTACAGATACTTGCAGAGGCATTGGGGATGAGCCAATCCGCAGTATCACATCAATTACGCATGCTCCGCAAATTGGGGTTAGTCCGCCACCGCAAAGATGGACGACGGGTTTTCTATACTCTTGATGATGACCATGTACGCGCCCTGTTTACACAAAGCCTTGCCCACATCGCCCACAGTTAAATCACACGTTTACTCATCATCTGGCGGGTTCATATCCACCAAACAATAGGTCTCATCTTCTGTGTTCCATTCAGTCACCGGACAAACAGCCAGCGTTTCACCATCTAAGCGTACCTCAAACATGGCATCGGGTTGTAAATTGCGCGATGTCCAGAATGAGCGCACGGTTTGCCGTAACCCCTGACGGAACAAGCAAATATCCGCTGGTGGATCGCTGAGATTCCAATCGAAGAACATAGTCGTAAACGCTTGGTAGCACATTTCAGAGCGCATGGAATTCAAGTTGTTATCTGAAGTATTCCACTCGCTAGCACGAAAAGTGGCGTTATCTGACAGGCGCACAAATGATAACCCGCTGATGTTGACCCGTCGTGATGACCGATTGAACAATATAAGCGTCTGCCCTGTATAGCGCAGTAAAATTTCTTCCGCTTCTTCACCCTGTGTGGCGATTGCGGCGCTAAAGGTTGGTGTACCTTCTAGCGTTGATGCGATTGATGGTGTCACCGTTAACGTAGCTGTCGCCGTTGGTGTAGTCATCGGCGTGGCGCTTGCATCCGGCGTATTCGTCACCGCTTCGGTTACGGTTGGCTCAGTTGTATTTGTAGCATCCGGCGTGTCTGTCACCGATTCCGTTACTTCAGCCGATTCTGTCGCACTCACCGCACTATCCGCAGTCGCGCTGGCGTTCGCGTTGACCACTTGAGCATCTGCCGTTGCTATCGTGTTTTCGTTTGCCTGTGCGGTAACGGTTGCGTTTTGATTTGCCTGTGCAGTGATCGTCGCAGAATCATTAGCAGTATCGGTTTCTGCGATAATCGCTATTGCCTGCGCGGTAGAGGTAGCATCGGTATCTTCGCCATCACCACCCCCGCCCAATAACAGCGCACCCACAATCACGGCTATCACAATCACCACCGCCACAATGCCCGTAATCAGCGCAGTAGATGAGCCGTCTTGTTCAGTCTCTGCATCCTCTTCAATCGGGGTAAAGGGCAAGGAACTAGGTCCCTTAGACGAATCGCTAATCGTCGCAATATTATCATTCGGGTCGAACGCTTTAGGTTCGGTGATCGGTGACATAATTATCGGCGCGGAGTCGTTCTGTACTGCATTGCGTGGACTGGTGCCGTCAACATCTGATGCATCTGACGGGGCATTAGCAATCTGTGCCAAATCCTGCGTTTTTTCGTCGTCTTTAGTGTCAAATGCGGTTTCTAATGCCTCCACCAACATCGCACCGGTGCCATATCGTTTGAGTGGGTCTTTATCCAGCAATTTAATGACCACATCCTCAACCGCCTGTGGAATCTCTGGATTGAGTGTGCGCGGTGGTGGCGGTGGATCACTAATATGTTGAAGCGCAACCGTCATCGCGGAGACATCTTCAAACGGCACACGCCCCACCAGCATCTCGTATAACACCACGCCCAGCGAGTACAAATCGCTCTGTGCTACCGCCTGTGCGGATGACATCGCCTGTTCCGGCGCGATATAATGTACACTACCGAAAGTATTGCCAATCGTGCCTTCTTGTGCGTTCAACGCCAGACCAAAATCGGTCAACACCGCGTGCCCGTCCTCTTGAATCATAATATTAGACGGCTTCACATCGCGATGAATCACACCTTGCTTGTGCGAATAATCCAGCGCTTCCGCTGTATCGCGGACAATTTGCATGATTTGTTTATAACTAAGGCTGTCTCCACGCTTGATATAATGTTTGAGGATATGACGCAAATCCTGACCTTCAATGAAGACCATCGCCATATAATAAATCTTATCAAGATTATTGAATTGGTATACACCTACCACACGCGGATGATTCAGACGGGCAATAGCACGCGCTTCCCGCTGAAAACGTTCACGATACTCGTCATCTTCTTCAGGCGATGTCAGGTTTGGCTCAATTACCTTAACCGCCGCATAACGGTCTAAACGGTCATCATAACCTTTATAAACCCGCGCCATCCCGCCCTGCCCGAGCAAGCCTTGAATCTCATAATCGCCGAGTTGTTTACCAATGAGTGGATCATTACCAGTCATAGAATTTTTCTGGACTAATGTTGGATAAAATAGATGCTAAACTTATTATAACGGGGCATCGCACAAAACGCCTACATATTTGCCCTTAATTCTTTATGGACAGTCAGAACATCTACACAATTCTTACGGTAATCGCCGTTTGTTATGCGATACTATAAGAAGATGCTGGAACATCGTGTATAATTCCTGTTGTCGGTTCATGGCAACAGGATGAGATAATCTGTGATAAGCACCATGTACCACATTCATTTTTCCAACTTGCAGACACATGACATAGGAATGCGACTGTGACTCCTTCGCCCGATATTCCCGAAAATGAACTCCGAGAACGTTGTACCGCCCTATTAGCGCCCAGCGCTGAAGAAGCCCGACGCTTGGGGCATAATTACATCGGCACAGAACATCTCTTCATCGCCGCAACGCGCAATGACCAGGGACCCACCTACAATCTATTACGCCGTGCCGGGATGAACCCGCGTGAAGTGCGTAACGAAATTCGACGCGAAGTCGGCACCGGTGAAGGTCCTAAAGGTGAAGTTTTGCCACTCACACCACGCGCAGAAATGGTGCTATCCCTCGCGATTTTCCTCGCTGAGCAGGATGAGGAACGCGATGTTAGCGAGAGTCATCTGTTGATGGCGCTTTTGCAGGAGGGTGAAGGCGTGCCCATCCGTAAAATTATCGACATGGGCTTTGACCTCAACCATTGGTTACAGCGTCTTATCGCAGAACAACAGGGGGATTTCTCTCCGATGTTGTCGCCATCCGAAGAAGAAGACCTGTTCGACTTCCTTGATTCTGATAGTGACTTTGACTTTCCACAGCCCAATTTGTTCGCCAGTCGGCGCGCAGATATGGACTCAGATATGCCACACCCAACACCCTTGCTGGATAAATATGGGCGCGACCTTACCGGACAAGCCGCGGAAAGCAAAATTGGTCCGGCTGTCGCCCGTGAAAGCGAGATTCGTGCCGTCGCCCGTACCCTTGCGCGGAGCAAGAAGAACAACCCGTTACTGGTCGGTGATGCCGGTGTCGGTAAGACGGCGGTTATCGAAGGGTTAGCCTATGCTATCCACGACGGCACCTCACCCGACACCCTGTTAGAAAAGCGCATCGTACAAATTGAAATCGGCACACTCGTTGCCGGTACGAGCCTGCGTGGGCAATTTGAGGAGCGACTGGTCGGGATTGTGGAGGAAATTAAAAACGCTGGAAACATCATTCTCTTCATTGATGAAATCCATACAATCGTCGGCGCAGGAGATACCATCGACTCCAATTTGGATGCGGCGAACATCCTCAAACCGGCACTCGCACGGGGCGAGATCATGTGCATCGGCGCGACCACACACGAGGAATATCGGCGGGCAATCGCGCAAGACCCCGCTTTGGATCGACGCTTCCGCACAATTGACATCGAAGAACCCACCGTTGATGATGCAATCATCATTCTCTCCAATCAAAAGGTCAGATTAGAAGATCATCATGGCGTGGTCATCAAACCGGATACCGTCGAAGCGGCGGTCAAACTTTCGGTACGCTATATGCCAGATCGTCGGTTGCCGGATAAAGCGATTGACCTGTTGGACGAAGCCTGTACCCGCGTCACTATTCGCACCATTCACCCGGATATTGACGAAGCACCCAACGACGTTCACGTTAGCGATGTCGCCGCGGTGCTCAGTGAATGGACGGGCATTCCGGTCACAGAATTGACCAAAGATGAAAAACGCCGTCTCGCAAACTTAGAAAAGGCGATGTTGGAGCGCGTTAAGGGGCAGGATGACGCAATAGACACCATCGCCGCCGCCATCAAAACCGCCCGTGCAGGTCTAGGTGATCCTGACCGACCCATCGGGGTATTTTTGTTCCTCGGACCGTCCGGTGTGGGTAAAACCGAGCTTGCCCGTGCACTCGCCGAGTTCTTATTTGGCAGTGAAGATGCAATTATTCGGCTGGATATGTCCGAATTTCATGATGCCCATACCGTCGCCCGTTTAATCGGGTCGCCCCCCGGCTATAAAGATAATCAACGCGGTGGGCAATTTACCGACGCGCTCCGTCGTCGTCCCTATAGCGTGGTGTTGTTGGATGAGGTGGAAAAAGCCGCGCCGGAAGTCTTTGATATTTTCTTACAGGTCTTCGACGAAGGGCGTATTAGCGATGCACATGGTCGCCGTGTGGATGCCCGCCATGCCATTTTCATCATGACCAGTAATATCGGCACATTAGAAGGTGGAAAAACGCTGGGCTTTGGTGGCAAGAGCACCGACGAAAAAGCCGATTATTCCGGTTATCTGGGGCAATTCTTCCGCCCTGAATTCATCAATCGTCTGGACGAAGTCATCACATTCAATTCACTTGACCGTGATGTATTAAGCGAAATCCTCAATATGCAACTGGGTGAGCTGTATGAGCGCCTGAACGAACAAAAATTGGCATTGCATTTATCCAAAGAAGCGCATGATCTGGTGTTGCACTTCGGTTATGACCCCACTAACGGAGCGCGTCCTCTACGCCGTGCCATTGAACGGTTGATTACTCGCCCGCTGAGTGCGCGTATCGTCGAAGATATGTTTGAGGCTGGCGACACTATAACCGCTATCCTTGACCCTGAAAAAGAGGGGAAGATTCAGTTTGTGACGGCTGAAACAGATGAAGACGACCCTAAAACCGAAGATGAAGAGTCGGCTGAAGACGTGGACGACACCCGCACTGATAAACTCGCCAAGGTCAACGGCGACAGTCAGGATACCAATCAAGCGGGTGATCAAAGCGACCCAGCGGACTAATGCCAGAAACGACCATTTTTAAGACGTTGCAGAACGCGAAAGCACGACTCGCACCGATCACTGACACCGCAAGTCTGGATGCACAGATTTTACTGGCGCATGTGTTAGGCGAAAGCCGTGCCCATGTCATCGCTCATCGTGAGCGTCTGTTAACGGATGACCAAAGTGCCCGATTTGAGGCACTTATCTCACGGCGAGAAGCGGGCGAACCCATCGCTTATATCATCGGGAAGCGGGCATTTTATGATCGTGCCTTTATTGTCTCGCCAGCAGTGCTGATTCCGCGACCGGAAACCGAGCATCTGGTGGAGAGCGCACTCGAGTTTGGGCGTAAATTCCTTAAATTGACTGCCATCGACATAGGCACTGGCAGTGGTGCCATTATCGTCACCCTCAAAGCCAACTTACCCCACATAGTCGCCTATGCCACCGACATCAGCCCGGACGCGTTAGACATTGCCCGTCAAAATGCCGATTTAAGCAACGTTGATATTACCTTTTATACGGGTGATTTATTGCAACCAGCGATTGATCGTGGGTTAACCGCCAATCTCATCACCGCAAATTTACCGTATATTGAAACTGATGATCTACGCACGCTTGAGGTGCGTAAATATGAGCCACATCTTGCGCTAGACGGTGGCGTGGATGGACTTGATCTTGTGCGACGTTTGCTGACGCAATGCCCACAAGTGTGTGCGGAAGGCGCACAAATTCTGCTAGAGATTGGTGCGAAACAGGGGGAAACAGTGCGCGAGCTAGCACAATCACTCTTGAATCCGCGGGCTGTCGATATTATCAACGATTATGCTGGACATGACCGCGTGGTAAAGATTCAATTGTGAGCATTTTATCCGGTCTGTATATGTTGATTCTATGCACCCTATGCTATGCTATCCACCATGAGAAGACTAAGACCATCCCGAAAAACTATCAATAAATCGCTGTTCGCCTTTGGCATGGGGTTTGTCCCATTATTTATCATCTTTATGCTCACGATGCAGACCATCCCCAATGGATCAAGCCATTATTTTATGATTGATGTGGGCGAAACTCAGATCGTGCTCAACACATGGGGCACACTCCACGCAACCGGTTATCCATTGTATGTCATCCTCGGCAACCTGCTCACCGATATTATGACAACATTGGGTGTCGCGCCTGTAACCGCCCCGGCGCTCGTATCATTACTCTGGGGCTTATTAGCGCTCGCACTCGTCTATCAATTAGCCCACCACATCACGGGTAGACGATGGGTATCTGTCGCGTTGATGTTCTTGCTTGGCTTAACGCGCACCGTCTGGATTCATCATGTGATCGCGGAGATTTATACCTTCGGCTTATTCATCATGATCGCGTTGCTGGCGTTAGCACTCTGGAAAAGTGAGATTCGCGGGCTGACCACCGCCCCTGCGCGGATTTACTGGCTGGCGTTGTTGGGGGGTATCGGCGTGGCACATCATCGCGCAATTGGCATGATGATCCCGGCATTGCTCTATGCGACCTTCCCGATCTGGAAAACCATCTGGCAGACGCATCGCCGTCAACTATTGACGATCATCGGGGTGTCATTAGCACTCGGTTTTCTCGGCTTCATACAATATCTATACTTACCACTCCGCGCACAAGCAGGTGCAGATTGGGTATACGGCGACCCTTCCACACTAGATGGTTTCCTACAAGAATTTCTAGGACGAGAGGCAAATCGCTTCATCGGTCTGCCAGAAACAGCCGAGGCGTTATGGGACAACTTCAACATGGTGAACACGGTCATCATCACCGATGTCACGCTTCTCGGCGTATTAGCGGGCATCACCGGACTTGCCCTCGCGCTCATCACACCCAAGCATAGACGCGTCGCCATTATCCTGTGCTTAAATGCCCTCGTCGCCTATCTATTCCACGTATTTTATTACACCGATATATTGTCTGCATTAATCCTACCGACCACCGTCACATTGGCGTTTGGATGGCTATTTCTGATGGATTGGGCACTCGCGCCTTCG
>DAOTXB010000060.1:0-2443 GCA_034435575.1 Anaerolineae bacterium | reverse complement strand
TGGGGCGGACGCTGGAGCAAGCGTCAAAAGCGCTGGTATTTTATCGCGGACGAGCTACCGCAAGCAGTGCAAGACCTGATGGAAACGGTCAACACGCCTGATGAGTCGCCATCTGACGAAGACGCGCACGATCCTTGTACTATAGAGGAAGCATCCGCGATTCTAGGCGTAAATATCCGCGAGAAAGCCACCGAAAAACCGTCCGGCGAACCCGAAAACGCACCCCAAGATGAAGAAGAAACACCTGCAATTCGGGTGATTAAACCCGTGCTGGCAGACGACGATTCCGACCCGATCACGACGGCAGTCCGGCAGACACACGCTGAAAAATTGCCCGTCATGCAATCAATCAACACTGGCAGACACGCCCTTGCACAGATTCCGCAATCTCCGTGCGGTGAACTGACCGGAAGCATCACCGGCAACGTGTGGTGCTATGGATGGGCGATCCACGAGGGCGTGTGCGTCTACGTGAATTGTGGCGGTCCGCGCATGGCAGTCGAAGCGATCCGCGCACGGTTGAGCAAAGGCGACATCGTCAACTGTGTTCCGTGGGATGCGCCGAGCATCGAACTGACCGCAGGCGAAGGCGAAACCGGGAAATATACCGCGTTCATGCAGAACATCCCCGAAGCCAAATTCACGTCGCTGATCCTGTGTCATGAACTGCTCACTCAGCCTAATTACGGCGGCAAATCGACCACGTTTATGTTCGAAATCGATGATCAACAGGCGATGTCACAGATACGCCATCACGTCACAAAATTGGTGAAAGTCCCCGTTTTCCCCGCGTGGACGGGTTATTTATGGCAAGCGGGACAATCCGCGATGCTGGTACGTCCGACGCGCACAGGCGGCGATGTGAAGCTGTGGACGGTTGACCTCGATGCCGATGCATGGACGCGACTGATTACGGGTGGGTTGGCGCAGGGTATTATTCATCTGTTGCAGAAAGAAACCCATAGTCCTCCGGTGGTATAAACGGCGGTATGAAACGACCGTTTGACGGGTCTAATCCACGCCATCCTGTAGTTTCGCAGATCCGTTTGATCAGTTGAAATGATGGATTTATGAATCCAAATCTGTGAACAGGATCTTCCTGTGGAAACACAATTTCTGACAATTCTTCAGTATTTACTTTAATGCAAGTTGGGTCACTATAATCGGCATCAGGGAATAGTGATTTAATCATATCCATCACTTCATCATAAACCCCGAGGGGTTCCCGAACAAAATCATCAGGTAGTTCGATCATTTTGTTGATGCCATCAGGGACACGAAACATCGAAACAATCAGCGACATATCCTGCTGCCTCCACTCAAGTCCTGCAATTATATATCAAAGGAAAACCAAATGGCACGCGCAGAATCGAAAGCGATCATGGGCTAGGCCTATCTGCCTATTATGCACATCAAATATGATTATTGGGGTTATCTACACTCAAGCCTATTGTCGTTGCAATTTGGAGTAGACGTGTATCAGCACATAGAAAAGTGATCGGGGTCAGTTTTTGCTCAATCAACCGTTGGTTTACGAATCTTGCGGTTGCCAATTGTATAGCATCATAAGCGCGTAGAGGGTGCATTGTGAGGAGGCGAATTGCATCGCGTGTCAACATATCATTTACATCAATCACTAGATAGTCGGCACGAAAGTGGCGTTCAAGTAGACGATTGATATTATGAACAACACTCGTATCAATGGCTGATTCACGATGACGACGCGCAACCGCCGACATGATCTCAACCTCTGTAATCCGCGAAACAATGATTGTAGTTGCTGTTACGAGTTGTTGCCGTAACCAAACTGTTCCTGGTTCAGGTAAGTAACGTTTGGCAAGTGCGCTACTATCAAGAAATAGGTTGCTCATTGACTACTATGACGCTCATCAATAATCAAATCTGACAAAGTAATACCTTGTGTTGCCTTGTCAATTTCACCTTGCAATGCTGTTTCGTTAAGCTCCGATGTTGATGTATCTTCTTGCTCAGTTTGAACCATAACATCCGATAACGCTGTACGCACGAGACTACTTTCATCAGACATAATTTGCAACTGGACTTCCTGACCTTCGCGTAGATCAACAAGATCAAGCAACTGGAGGTATCCATCACGATAAATTGCACGGATTGAAACCATCTCAAACCTTTAAAAACTCATTTTCATCATTATAGCATAAGGACTATTCATGGCACGCGCAGAATCGAAAGCGATCATGGGCTATCTACCCATTGATTCCAAACACCACAAGGCGATCACGTCGCTGGTCGCACCTGCAACACCCAATCACCGTCTGCTGGATCCCTTCGCGGGCGAAGGCGAATTTCTCGAAGTCGCGTCGAAAGCGTGGCACGTCACACCCTATGCCAACGAACTCGACGGCAACCGCGCCGAGCAGTGTATCCAGCGATTTGGTCCGAAGCAAGCCGTTCGCTGTGATGT
>DAOTXB010000059.1:0-6050 GCA_034435575.1 Anaerolineae bacterium | reverse complement strand
CTGTAAACGATTGCAAATTAATTTGCGTTAACCAAAGGAGACGAATCTTGACAACCTCTGTGTCGACTGATTTACAAGAGCTTGCGATCAATACCATTCGTGTATTGTCGATAGATGCTGTACAGAAAGCCAATAGCGGGCACCCCGGCTTACCGATGGGCGCGGCACCGATGGCATACGCGCTGTGGATGCGCCATTTACGCCATAACCCGCAAAATCCTGATTGGATAAACCGTGACCGTTTTGTACTCAGTGCCGGTCATGGCTCCATGTTGATTTATTCACTTTTACACCTAACCGGCTATGATCTATCCCTTGAGGAGATTAAGAATTTCCGTCAATGGGAGAGCAAAACCCCGGGACACCCTGAAGTTGGGCACACACCCGGTGTAGAAACCACTACCGGACCGCTCGGGCAGGGTGCGGCGACTTCCGTTGGTATGGCACTAGCAGAAACCTATCTGGCGAAATATTTTAACCGTGATGGTCATGCTGTGGTCGATCACTATACCTATGCAATTGTGAGCGATGGCGATCTGATGGAAGGTGTCGCGCAAGAGGCTTCTGCGCTTGCTGGGCATTGGGGATTAGGCAAGCTCATCTGGCTATATGACTCCAACGACATCACGCTCGATGGTGACGCTAATATGACCTTTACCGAAGATATTGAAAAGCGCTATGACTCGTGGGATTGGCATGTACAGACCGTCGCCGATGGCAATGATGTGGATGCGGTTGATAACGCCATCAAACAAGCACAAGCCGTCACCGATAAGCCAAGTATCGTGATCGTCAAAACCATTATTGGTTACGGTAGCCCCAACAAACAGGGATCGAGTAAATCACACGGTTCTCCACTTGGTGCAGATGAAGTCAAGCTCGTCAAAGAAAATTTCGGCTTCTCGCCGGATGAAAACTTCGTCATTCGCGGTAACGCGCTCGAACATTTCCGTAGCTCGGTGGAGAACGGCAAAAAGTCTGAGACAGCATGGGACGAAAAATTCAACGCATGGCGCGATGCTCACCCTGATCTTGCGACTCAATGGGACACGGTCTTTGGTGACTCGTTACCGGATGATTGGGATGCTGATTTACCAGTTTGGAACGCCGATGATAAAGCGATTGCAACCCGTAGTGCTTCTGGCAAGGCGTTGAATGCTATCGCCAAAAATGTGCCGACGATGATCGGTGGTGATGCCGACCTCGCCGGAAGCACCAAGACTCTGATCGATGGTGAACCGAACACAGGCTATCATCATCCACCAGAGCGTAACGTGCGCTTTGGAGTGCGGGAACATGCGATGGGCGCGATTGTTAATGGGCTTGCTTTACACGGTGGAATCATTCGCCCCTACAGCGCGACCTTCCTAACGTTTAGCGATTATATGCGCGGTGCTATCCGTCTTGGCGCATTGATGAATATCAACGTAGCGTATGTCTTTACCCATGATAGCATCGGCTTGGGCGAAGATGGTCCGACGCATCAACCCGTGGAACACGTGATGAGCTTGCGTGCGATCCCAAATTTGACCGTATTCCGTCCGGCAGATGCCAATGAATCCGCCGCCGCCTGGCGCACGACCATGTCTCTGGAAGGTCCGTCTGTGTTGATCTTCACACGCCAGAATCTGCCCGTACTCGGTGATGCAGAATTTATCCATACAGGCGTGGCGCATGGTGGTTATACGCTGGCTGATAGCGAAGGCACGCCCGATGTCATCCTGATCGCAAGCGGGAGCGAAGTCCACATTGCCCACGATGCCTATAAGCAATTGCGTGATGCAGGCATAAAGGCGCGTGTTGTCAGTATCCCCTCTTGGGAACTGTTCGATGCACAGGATGATGTGTACAAAGAGAGTGTCCTTCCCGCAAGTGTGAGCGCCCGCGTCAGCATCGAAGCGGGTGTGACTCTTGGCTGGCAAAAATATACCGGACTTAAGGGCATAAACATCGGCGTAGATCGTTTTGGCGCATCTGCTCCATACGAGAAAATCTATGAAGAATTTGGGCTGACGGTGGAAAAAGTGGTTGAAGCGGCAAACAGTCTGCTGTAGTCTAGACGGCTCATACGAAATGAGACAATAAAAATCTTGGGGGTAGGTCAACGGTTACGGGTATTCATCATACGGATACTCTCGACGATCTACCTCTAAATAATCCAATCACGATTAGACGAAATCCCTATGACCCGCACTCATCGACTTCTATCCCTTTTTGCCATTTCCTTTGTTTTATTGATCGTGTATTTTCTGCACACTTATAATATCGCCACCACACCCGACGGGATCAATTACGATTCCGCGCATAACCTCGCCGGAGCATTACGCATCGCACGGGGAGATGGCTTACCGGCGATGATATTCGATGATCGACCCGAGATTTTGCATCGTTACTTGCTGGCAGGATGGTTTACGTTGATCGGTGCCGGAGAAGTGCATGCCCGTTTATTGCACGGATTATTGGGGTTATTGACGGTAGCGCTCACTTTTCGCGCGACGGTTGATTTATTACACGGGCATCGCTGGCGGGTCATGGGCGGTGTTATCGCAGGTATAACAATAGCAGTTGCCATGCCTCATTTGATGCTCAGTCGGACGGGGTATCGGGCGGCGTTGTTGCTACCATGCCTCGCGCTGACAGTGAGTTTGTTGGTGCGTGCTGGTCGCTCACGGCACACGTATTTATGGGGTATGGCGGGATTCAGCACAGGTATGGCGATCAATACCTACTTTGCTGGTTTAGTCGCGCCGATATGGGCAGGATACTGGTTGCTCTACAGCAAATTTTTCGCGCCATCATCTCAACGTATCACATGGCGCGAAGTGGGCACATTCGGTCTAGGATTTGCCTTACCGTTGTTCGCATGGGGCGTGGTGATGAGCTACATCTCGAATCTGTTTTTTCGCTTTAGTGCCGTCGCGACGGATTCGCAGGCGAGCTTACCGGTACGATTTATCAACGGCATGGTCGAAGCGGTCACTGCCTTTTACCACGATGCTTATGACGATCAGGTGCTCTACAATATTCCAAATTCGCCCTATCTTAACCCGATTCTGGTCATTTTGGCGCTCTGTGGTGTGGGTTTTGCCTGCTGGCATTGGCGAGAACGGGCTGGCTTATTGATCTTGGGAGGATTGGCATTGTTCATGTTGCCGGGCGCAATCTCTGAAGAACCAACCCATCCCGTGCGTTTGATCGGCACATTACCCTTTCTGGCGATGTTCGCAGGGTGGGGCTTTGTGGACATCTTTTCTTTTGCCGAAAGATTCACATTCACGTTTTCTCGATCATCACAACGGGTCATAGGCTTCACCGGTATGGCTCTCGTCATTATGATTGGTGCAGTGTCCATTTTTAGTACATTTGACCGCTATCATCGCTTTTTCACACCAGCAACCAGCCCGGATTATCCGGCAGTAGTCGGCAATTATGCCGAGCGCATGGTGGCGACGATGGAACTATTGGCAGACGTTGACCAACCCACCTATGTGCCATTATCATCGCTGAATGACCGTATCGCAGTTTTGACTCTGTTGTCGACACATTTTCCTCATGTGACCACATTGGCGAACATGCCCGACTTAACCACACTCCCCGCCGGTCAGGTGTTTTATCCAACATTCGATTACCTATCTAGCCCGACACCGGCACGTGATCTAACACAGGCGCTATTATTGCCGGAAATAGACACAATCGTAATTTTGCCTTTGAGCGTTGGTGAAATCGTCAAGCGAGTGGAGGGTGCAGAGGTCATTACGAATGCCTTTGGCACGGAAATCGCGTTTGTGTATCCCAGAGAGCAAACCCCCTTACCGCCCATGACTATTCAGGAAGGCACGCCGATTTTGGGCGAGCACTTACGTTCGACCTTACCCCATACCATTATCTCCGCACAAGAGGGTGACATTATAGATGTTGCACTGGAATGGCAGGTGACTGGAACCTTTAACCGGAGCGTATTTACATTTGTGCAGATGCTCGGCGAGGAACAAACCGCCCGCGCAAGTAGCGATCAACAGGTATTGGAATATATCTATCCCTCGACACGCTGGCAAGTCGGTGATGTGATCCCTGATGTGCATACCAACATACAATTGCCCTTTTTACCGCAAAGTGCCTATCGCTGGGTCGCAGGGGCATGGGCGAATCCGGTTGGTCAGGATTATTATTCGCTCACATCCAGCGATGGCGTGCCACTTGGTAATCTGCTGTATTGGGGGGCGTTGCGCCCATTGACCAATGCAGAATTATCCTCTGTCATCCCGCCCGATGATGTGACTATGCTTGATGCAAGATTGGGTGATGATATCATGTTAGAAGCTTGTTCGACGACAAGTGATGATGACGTGTTGTCGTTGACATTGTATTGGCAGGCACTCACACCACAATCGATGGACTACACCGTGTTCGTGCATGTGATGCAGGGCGACACGATTCAATTACAGCAGGATGCACGTCCAGACTTGCCGACTTGGGCATGGCGAGAAGGCGAACGCTTCCGCACGAACTACACCTTTAATACGACAGACGTTGCATGGGATGGATTATTTGCGGGGATGTATAGCTTTCCGTCGTTGACGCGCTTGCCGATAACGGTGGATGGTGATGTGATCGGTGATCGGGTCGATTTGAGCGCATGCTTTAGCCGATAAATGATTGTAGGTAGGTTGACCGAACCTTACTCAAAAATGAGTTTCAGTTGTCTAACAGCGGGGTGTGGCATAGAATCAATCCTATAAAACAAAGGTATAAACGATAAGGCAAAATTATGTCTATTGACCGTACAGCACGGCTACTCAATATTGCACAAACGGGGGATGACCCTGAATTACGTCTGGAAGCGATTGACCAGTTAGGGGATGCCGAATATAAGGGCAATACGGAGGTCACCAGCGCGCTGGTGAACATTATGCAAGACCGCGATGATTATGCGATGGCATATAAAGAACGCCGTGCCGCGCTTCATGCCCTTGCGAAAATTGGTGATACGAACGCGGTGCAGTTCATCACCTATGCACTGGAGGATGATAGTTCTCCCGTTAAGGTGGCGGCGGCGAATGCACTGGGCAAACTGGGCAGTGCGGACTCGATTCAGCCGTTAATTGCGGTTACCGCGGACGATAATGACGAGGTGCGTCAGGCGGCGGTGATGGCGCTGGGCGAAATTGGTGAGAAGTACCCGGTGTCAGTGGAAGTGTTGATCCCGCTTCTGGCTGACCCTAAAGACGAGATTCGGGACATTGTGCGCGATGTAATCGAGGCGATGAATCCCGCGGGCACGCTGGGGTTTTTGATGACAGCGCTGGAAGAACCAAACAGCACGGTGCGCGGTGCTGTTGCGGAAATTCTGGGCGAACTCAAGGACGAACGGGCGCGGTCTGCCCTACAACGCACCTATGAAGATGACAAGAGTGAATGGGTGCGTGGACGGGCAAAATGGGCATTGGATCAATTGCCCCCGCCACAATTCCCGACAATCAAACGGCAAAAGCAAAAACTGGCACCGTCATCACCACAAAACACGCTCGATATAATGCGGGCAAGTAAACCACAGTGGCCCTCATTGGATGGCACACCGATCAAAGATATTGACGATATTCAGCGCGAAAAAGAAGAAGCCGCTAGGGCGCGTAAAGCACAGGCGCAACAAGCGGCGCAACAGCCCGCCAAAGACAGCACATCGTTTGAGATCACCCGTGAGCAGATTCAAGGGATGCTCGATCAATTGGATGTGCGTCTGGCAAGTGGCGAGATCAGCGAAGACACCTATACCCGCCTCGCACAACGGTGGGAAACCCGCCCCAAAAGTCTGGATTAAAGTTGTGGCGGGCGCTGAAATCTACAGATAAGCTCAATAACAAAACCCTCATCTAGTCACCATAAAATGTGAAGGGGAGGAGGTACGGCTCCTCCCGCGCTTACTCTCAATAATTTCCTTAGAATGCAGATGTGCGTTGTGACTACTTGATATACCAAAACCGTATCTTCGCCAGAAATTATGAAACTGAGCATTCTGATTTCTGGCGTTCGGATAATCCTGTTTCACCCGC
>DAOTXB010000058.1:0-11081 GCA_034435575.1 Anaerolineae bacterium | reverse complement strand
TAGCCCTTCTGATGCCCTTGCAACTATCCAAGAAGGGATTGACCGCGTAGGTGCAGGCGGAACAGTCCACGTTGCCGACGGCACGTACCCAGAAGTTGGTCAACTAGTTATCGACAAAGACCTGACCATCATCGGTGAATCACAAGCAGGCACCATCGTTCAGCCCACCGCCAACACCGGAACGAGCGGTAATTCGCGTGGCTGGTGGCTGGTCGAAGCAGGTAACACACTCGACCTGAGCATGATGACACTTGATGGTAACGGTTTCCTCGTCTGGCAAGCGATCCGTCATCTTGGCGCTGGTACAATTGATCAAGTTACATTTGATGACATTCGCTATAACGAAAGTGGTCCCAATTACGCTGGTACAGGTGTGGCTATCTTCGGTAGTACACCCGTTAACGTGACCAACTCCGCCTTTAGCAATATCGGGCGCATTGGTGTGCAGTTCTTTGGTAGTGGCGCGAGTGGTTCGATTTTCGACAATAACGTCTACACTGGTAAAGGCGCAGGCGATTGGCTCGACTATGGTGTTGAAGCTGGCGCAGGCGCACAGATCACCGTACAAAACAGCGATATTAGCAATAATCTAGGTGTCGCGTCTTCAGATGGGTCAACCTCAGCCGGTATTCTGGTGACTACATTCTTTGGCGCTGGCAGTGAAGCGACGATTACAGGTAATGTGATTAGTGGCAACACCACGGCTATCGCAGTAGGGTTTGATAGCAGTGATACCAGTGTCGTAAATGCCACGATGAACGATATTGTCGGTAATGACTTTGGTGTAAATTCGACACAACCGCAGGTTAACGCGACGGTCAACTGGTGGGGCGATGCATCCGGTCCATCTGGTCAAGGACCAGGCACGGGTGATAGCGTCTCAGAATTTGTTAGCTTCTGCCCCTGGCTGGATGACAGCATCAGCGGTGCGCCTGTTGCATCCGGTGGCGCGGCAGTACAAAATATTGATACTGGTGAATACTTCTGCTCTATTCAAGAAGCAATCGATGATAGCGATACTGTGGATGGACACACCATTGAAGTCGATGCCGGTACCTTCAACGAGCAGGTAGAAGTTAGCAAGAACATTGATCTGGTCGGCGCAGGTTCTAACGACACGTTCCTCGTTTCTGATGCGACCTGCACCAATCAAATGAACAGCTCCGCAATAGCGGGTATTCGCTTGGTGGGCGATCACAGTGGTATCAGTATTTCTGGCTTCAACATTTCCGGCTATGACCTTGGTCTGGACATCGGTGAAAACATCGGACGCACCATCAGCAACGTGAGCATCAGCGATGTAAACGCTAGCAACAACTGTGTACACGGTGTTCTGTCTCAGGCAGGTGATACCGACGGCGTGAGCATCAGCAATAGTACCTTTAACAACAACGGTTCAGGGTTCTTCGCTGGTCGCGGTCTGTGGTTCATCAACGGTACCAAGTCCGACATCAGCATCACCAACAGCACCTTCAACAATAACCGGCTGGTCGGTATCGACATTAGCGATGGCGATGTCACCGGTTTGACCATCAGCGATAACACGGTCATCGGTAACGGCGACTCCGGTATTGGCGTCCTCGGTCCGCAAGGTCCAGATGCAAACCTGGTTTCCGGCAATACTGTAACTGATAACGGACGCTTTGGTATCGAAATCAAGAATCCGGATGGTATGACAACCGTCAGCGGTAACACCGTCAGCCTGTCTGGACCTGGAAGCGACACCCGCGATTATGCAGGTATCGCTGTATTCCGTCGTTCCCCCGGTGCCACTAATGCCGACCAACCCACAGGTGTAACAGTCAGCAACAATAGTGTAACAGGCTATGTTGAACCTAACGGCGACGGTGAAGGCTTCGGTATTTTGATAGAAGGTACAAACATGGTCGTCACTGGCAACACAATGAGTGGCAACGATGTTGGTATTCAGGTCCAAGAAGGCAACCCGACACCGAACACCAACGGTACAGATTACTTTGATCGTGGTGATGCTAGCGCCCTTGCGGATGCAACAATCAACAACAATGACATCACCGGCAATAACGTAGGTGTCCGCGCAGTAGGCACAACCAACGTCACCGATGGCACGCGTAACTGGTGGGGCGATGCCTCTGGTCCATCTGGTCAAGGACCAGGCACGGGTGATAGCGTTTCAGAATTTGTTAGCTTCTGCCCCTGGCTGGATGACAATATTGCCAATAGCCCATCAGTGACATCAAGCAGTGGTGGTATCGCAACCACAAGCACGGACAGTCATACCACACCATACTGCACCATCGAAGAAGCGATGTTCGCCTCTAGTGGTGCTAACCAAGAAGTCCATGTTTCAGAGGGCAACTGGGCGGGTGAGTTAATGAATCGCGATTATAGCGACTCCCCTAACCTATTAGTGCTGGCGACTGGTAACCGTGACAACACAATCGTCAACGGTATGACCTTAACAGGGTCTAGCTTCGCTGGTTTAACCTTTGACAACTTCACAATCACTGGCGATGCACCCACCCCATCCGGCTATGATCCGGGTTATGCGGTGGAAATCGCCAATAATGGTGATTACGCAGACCTCGCATTTGTGAATAACATCTTTGATGGCGCAAATGTTGAAGATGCCGCCGCAATCTTTAGTAATCGTGGTTGGGATGGCTTCCTGCTAGACAACAACCACTTCATTAACTACAACCAGAGTCCGCTCACCCCGTTGACCGATGGCTACTATGCGAACTTTTCGCTGGTATTCATGGAAGCACAGGTTTATACACCGGCTGGACGTGGTAACAACTACGTGGCAACCAACAACACCTTCGAGGGTATTACACACCTTAATGCCTTAGAAGCCTTCCGTTGGCAAAACGTCACGATGAGCGACAACGACGTTACCGGTACATTCGGTAGATTGCTCGTATGGTCATACAATACGGATCCGCTCGTCAATGTAGATATCTCTGGCAATAGCCTGACGCTTAGTTCGGGCAATGATATCGCTTCCTCTACGGGTATCGGCGTGTACTATGCAGATGCTGATGTCAATATCACCGGCAATACAGTAGATGGTGCCAGCACATGCGTAAATACCACAGGCGTAACTGATCTCGAATTAACGGGTAATAATCTCAATAATTGCGAAACACGGGGACAGCTCTATAGCGACTCCGACTTCGATGGTCCCGGTAGTGATGCACCGTATGTCGCGCCCGTGAGTGCCGTCATTCAGGGCAACACCTTCAATACATCTCCTGTAGGCGTAGAAAATCAAGCACAGGTCTTTGAACTTGATGTTTGCGACAACACCTTCATCAACATTACCGATCGTGAATTTGAAAATCCAGGTCCATTTGCAGATTGTTTCGGCAATGTGACTATCATCAAAGATGCCGCACCAAACGCCGCTAATGTTGACTTCGACTTTGAGATTGTCAGTGATGACACGCAATCAACTATCGAAACCTTCCCCTTAGATGGTAGCAATAACGGTACAGACAACGTCGCGAGCTATGTACTGCTCGAAGGTGACTACACCATCACCGAAACCGACTTCCCCGGCAACTGGGAATTGGTCGACATCACCTGTAATGTGGATTACACGGTAGACGGTGAGAGCGTCAGCTTAACTGTCGGCTATGCAGATGACATCACATGTACCTTCAGCAATGAACGACGTGGTCAGGTTCGAATCACCAAGTTTGAAGACCTGAACGGCAACGGGGTTCAGGATGATGATGAACCGACAATCGAAGGCTGGCAGATGTTCCTCTATCAGGAACAGGGCGATGATAACTTCGTCCAGATCCAGAACAATCAACCGCGTTATACAAATAGCAACGGAATCGTCAACTACAACAATCTTGTTGCAGGCACCTATCGCGTCTGTGAAGAAGATGTTGATGGTTGGACAAACAGCAACGACAACACCTTCATGTTTGAAGGTCGCATCTGTCAGGATGTGGAAGTTGTCAATTCACAGACCACACCGGTCAACTTTGCCAACATGCAAAACGGTTCTGTAAGCATCGTTAAGGCGACCAATCCCGAAAATGCCCCCTGGCTGGACTTCAGCTTCGATGGTGACTTCGGCACGTTCGACTTAAATGGTGGTATGGACGAAAATACCAACAGTATCACCTTTGAAAATGTCAGCCCGCTGACTGACCTCACCGTGACCGAAACCTCATCCCCTGGAAACTGGGATTTGACGGGCATCGTATGTGAGTCTGACAGTGTGGATCAACCTGCGTTCAGCGTGGACGGCGACAGCGCCACCTTCGCGCTTAACTACTCCGGTGAACACCTCACCTGTACCTTTAGCAACGAACGGCGCGGGCAGGTTCAGATCACCAAATATGAAGACCTGAACGAAAACGGCGTGCGTGATGACGGCGAACCGACAATCGAAGGCTGGCAGATGTTCCTCTATCAGGAACAGGGCGACGATAACTTCGTCCAGATCCAGACCCGCGAAGTCCGCACCAACTCTGATGGCATCGCCAACTACACCAACCTTGTCGAAGGCACCTATCTGGTCTGTGAAGAAGATGTTGCTGGCTGGTTAAACACCAATGCCAATAGCTTCGAATTCGACGGTCATATTTGTGAAGAGGTTGAGGTCGGTTATGGTGAGACGGTTCCGGTTGTATTCGGCAATCACCGTCAAACAGGACGCCTGACCATTACGAAGAACCATGATCTAAACACCGATGGTCGTCGTACCAATGATGAACCGCGCTTAGATGGTTGGGAAATCATTGTCTATGACGAGAATGGCAACGAAGTAGTGAGCGGTCTTACGGGTGATTTCCGCGAGGGTCGGGTACGTTTCTATGACCTGCCGACGGGAACTTACACAGTCTGTGAGACTATGCAGGCTGGTTGGATCAATACCAACCGGGGCAACCGCTATTATGACAATGGTAACGGTCAGGTCTGCCGTGACATCGATGTTCGTGCTGACCGCAACCGCAACATTACCTTCCATAACTTTGAACTTCCACCAGTCAGTGACACCTGTGGCGCGGTAGCTGTGGTCGAGTTCAATCAGGGCTTAACACGTGACGGTGGTAGCATCGTCGCCTCCCGCAGTATGCCCTCCCGCGCACTGGGCGCACCGCAAAACTTCGATGCGTTTGACTCGTTCGTTTCGCTCGGCTTTGGCGGTGAACTCATCTTACAACTGGACGGTATCGTGTCTGATGGTGCAGGTGATGACTTATTCATTGTCGAAACCAGCTATGGTGATCCGTCACCGGCAAGCTATCCAGAAAGTGTAGCCGTTTACGGTGCGCTCGCGCTGTCCGATGGTTGGACACCGCTCGGCACACTTACACTTGATGGCGCTATTGACCTTAACGGCGCACTCAGCGATGTGCTGTTCATCCGACTAGTCGACGTTTCTGATCCGGGCGAGTTTACTTCCAGCGTGGCTGATGGCTACGATGTGGACGGCATCCAGTGTGAAGAACCGAATAGACCACCTGTTGCCGAAAATGATGAGTATCTGATCTGGTATAACCAGGATCGTGATCTATCTGTCATGACTAATGATAGTGATCCTGATGGCGATACGCTTGATCTGTT
Source organism: Anaerolineae bacterium (assembly GCA_034435575.1). Taxonomy (GTDB): domain Bacteria; phylum Chloroflexota; class Anaerolineae; order Aggregatilineales; family Phototrophicaceae; genus JAVJSU01. Next base: position 5,513 of record DAOTXB010000058.1, on the reverse strand, counting down.
GAGCATCAGCTCACCATCTGAAGGTACCGCTGTCGAAAGCCCAGAATTCGAGAATGTTGTGCGCTACACTCACACAGGCGCAACCCCTGCTCCGGGTAGCACAACCAGTGACAGCTTCACCTATACCATTGGTGATGGTAACGGTGGTGAAGATACCGCAACAGTTAATCTCACAATTGCCCGCCTAGATGTGGAACCGGTCTGCGAAGAACTGACCGATACCACGATCACCTGGCGAGTCTTCAACCCTGCAAGTAGTTCCACCGGCTTTGCATGGCGTCTGTTACCGGATGGACCGCAAGAAGGTGGTTCTGCACCAACAGGCTACAGCACCTTTGTCAGTGCCCGCTCCGGTGATGATGATAGTGTTGAAATCCGTGTAGGCGGAGCGACAGGTATGCCGTTGCAGGACATCGCCAGCATTGAAGGCTGTGAAGAACCGACCGCAACGGTACGGATCGTGAAATCCATCGACTGGAATGGTAACAATGAGAATAACGCCGTAACCTTCGACATCTGCTTGACAGGTGAAGGTGAACAATTCTGTGGCACCGTTTCACCGTTGGGTCTGGTACTGGACTTCAGCGACGTACCGCTTGGCGACTATGTCCTGAGTGAAGCACCTGCGGGTGGCTGGACAGTCGGGTATCCTGATGGCACTAACGTGGTAGTGAGCGCAGACGGTGAAAACCAGTTCCGTGTCCATAACACACAAGATGCGCCACCGCCCCCACCGGAAGAACAGGTCGGGACAATTATCGTCACTAAGAACGTCGTTAATGCTCCGACACAATATGATAGCTTCACCATCTGTATCGTGAATCCGGTCTTCCCTGAGGGGCAGAACCAACCGAGTTGCTACACTGTGCATAACGATGGTGATCAGGTTAGCTGGAATGTTGTGATCCCACAGGGTCAAGATAGTGCAACTTATACCATCAACGAAAATACCCCGCCGCAGTATTGGTCTGCACAGGGTTCAGGGGTTGGTGTGAGCGTCACACCGAACGGCACCAGCTATCACACGATCATCAATACCTATAGCCCACCACCACCACCGAGCTGTGATGGAGGCGTGGGACCGCAGTCACACCTGAGCGGATACATCACTATCAACGGTGCTACCGCAACCGGTCATGTGACCAACAACAGCAATGTGGAGAACTGTGTCTATCCGATTGGTCTGGCGAGTTACAATATGTTCGATGACAACATCGACAACCAGACACTCTTCATGAGCAACGTACCGGGTGCAGTCAGCATTGCACCGGGACAGACCTATACCTTCACAGTCGGTTTACCGGAATGTGCGACACAGGTTGACCTATTCTATGGTGATCTATTGACCTCATTCGCCGGAGGTGCGCGCTATGGTTCGCGCCTGCTGGATGCGGTCTGGCACAATCACCCAAACTACTGTGTGGCAGATACGCCTTAGCACGGATGTAATTCGCGCTATAGCGTAGTAAGCACACAACGCCCCGATGCGGTCTATAGGATCACATCGGGGCGTTTTATTTTGCACGAATGGGTTTTTGCAACGATTATCCTGTGATTGAGCATCTTTCTTTTGCGCGATACACGCTGTATTACTATACTTGGGAAATTGCATATCATTTGAACACCTCACTTATTATGACATCATCAAACCAGATTAAACGCAATCATCTTTGTAGCAAAACATAGGGCTAACAACATGACAATCACCTATCTCAAACGTGCAACCAAAACGCCTCAAACGGACTCTGACGATGTTTCTAAACGTGTCCAACAACTACTACTCGATCTCAAGTCCGGTGGTGAAGCCACTGCAAGTCAACTCGCTGAAGAACTAGATGGATGGGTTGACCCTATCGTTCTGAGCGACGAAACGCGGAAATCTGCAATTGAGGCGACACCGGATCAACTCAAAAAGGACATTGCTTATGCACACACCCATGTGCGTCGTTTTGCAGAAAAACAACGCGAGGCACTCATTGATTTTGAGGTCGAGCTTTCACCGGGAGTGTTTACTGGACAGAGGCAGATCCCAATTTCAACGGCAGGATGCTATGTGCCCGGTGGTCGTTATGCCCATATCGCATCCGCCATTATGAGCGTTACCACAGCCAAAGCCGCCGGAGTCAAAACAATCATTGTTGCTTCGCCTGCTACAAATGGACGCGGTGTGCATCCTGCGATTATCTATGCCTGTGATCTGTGTGGCGCAGATACAATTTTACAAATCGGCGGCGTACAGGCTATCGCTTCTCTAGCACATGGATATTTTACCGGACAACCTGCGGATATTATCGTAGGTCCTGGAAATCGCTTTGTTGCACAAGCCAAACTCACGTTATTCGGTGAGGTCGGCATTGATTTACTCGCGGGACCGTCAGAGATCGCCATTATCGCAGATGAAACGGCAGACCCACATTTAGTCGCGATTGATCTCGTCGGGCAGGCAGAACATGGTGTTGATTCTCCTGTGTGGCTGGTGACATCGCACAGACCACTTGCGGAGACGGTACTAGAGACTGTACCAAAACTCATCGAAGACCTACCACAAACGCAACGTGATGCCGCTACACTTGCATGGCGAGACTATGCTGAGGTGGTGTTATGCGACACGCGTGAAGAGATCGTCACAGTCAGCGACAAGTGGGCACCGGAACACCTTGAAGTTCATACTAAAGATACAGATTGGTGGCTGGAATCACTGTCAAACTACGGTTCACTATTCCTCGGTGAAGAAACCACTGTTGCCTTTGGCGATAAATGTTCAGGAACAAACCACATCTTGCCAACAAAGGGCGCGGCACGTTACACAGGGGGACTATCGGTAGGAAAGTTTATCAAGACAGTGACATATCAGCGACTTAAGCATGAAGCCGTTCATGAGATGGCATCTGTAACCGGGCGTATCTCACGTCATGAAGGTATGGAGGCACACGCACGCACCGCCGACGCACGCATAAGGAAATTCAGCGATGCCCAATCCTGATAGCTTTAACTTAGATGGATTACGGGCGTTAGTAACCGGTGGATCATCCGGTATTGGTGGCGTAATTGCTAATACACTTGCCACAGCCGGTGCTGAAGTTACTATTCTAGGGCGTGATCCTGATAAATTAGAGATCGCAGTCGATCAAATGCGTGTGATAAATGCATCCTGTACAGGTATCACATATGACCTTATCGCGCCGAATACCAACCTTGAAGTGCTTGCATCGCGTGTCGGGGCAGTCGACATCATTGTGAATGCCGCCGGTGTCAATCTTCGACAATCTGCTGATGAGATCACATCAGCAAGCTGGGATGAAACGCTCACGATTAATCTAAAAGTGCCATTTTTTCTATCACGATGTTTTGTTGAAGATATGCGTGCAAAAAAGTGGGGGCGAATTATAAATATCGCTTCACTTCAATCGTCGCGGGCGATGCCGAACGGTCTGGCATACGGCGCGTCTAAAGGCGGCGTAGCGCAATTGACCCGTGCGATGGCAGAAGAATGGTCGCGTTATGGCATCAATGTTAATGCGATTGCTCCCGGATTTTTCCATACCCCTCTCACGCACACCGTTTTCCAACAACCGGAGATAGTGAATCAACTGGCGGAGAGAACCGCCATCGGGCGCAACGGAAATTTGCAGGATTTGTCGGGCATAGCAGTCTTTCTTGCGTCACGCGCATCAGACTATATCACTGGGCAAGTCATTTATGTTGACGGAGGTTTCACAGCAAAATGAAAGCACTGGTCTACGAAGCACCTGAACAAATTCGCTATAACGACATTCCAGAGCCTACTCAAGCAGAAGGTGAAACACACGTCCGTATTATGGCTTCCGGTATTTGCGGGTCTGATATGCACGCTTATCATGGGCATGATTCACGGCGTATTCCACCATTAGTTCTAGGACACGAAGCCACCGGAGAAGCATTGACTGGACGCTATGCAGGCAAACGTGTTGCTTTAAATCCACTGATAACCTGTGGTATCTGTGATTACTGCCAACGCAATCTGAGCAATCTATGTCCCAATCGCACAATGCACGGCATGAACCGACAGGGTTTTTATGCTGAAATCGTCTCCATACCGGATCAAAATATCATCCCTTTACCCGAATCTATTTCGATGACACACGCGGCGCTGATGGAACCGGCTGGTTGTACATGGCGAGCATTACAACTAGCGAAACGAGTCTCGAATCGTCCGCTTAAAGATAGCCATGTGCTATCTTTAGGCGCGGGTGCAATCGGTGTTCTGACATCGCTAATGCTTGAAAATGCTGGATGCAAGCAGATTCTTACCGGTGATACCAGCGCGTTACGCCGTGAATCAGCAACACGCGCTTTAAGCAGTGAGGTTTTCAACCCGATTGAAAAGACCTTCCAGAATACCTTTGATCTGGTTATTGATGCTGTAGGATCGCCACAATCAAGACAAACAGCCGTTGATGCTGTGGCTCCGGGAGGGACGATTATCCACATTGGACTGCATAAAGGTGGCGACGGACCGAATGCTCGTACGATCACGTTGAAAGAGATTGCGTTTATGGGCACTTATGCCTATACACACGATGACTTACTCGCCGCCCTAGACTTATTAAATTCCGGCGCATTGGGTGATCTAACATGGGTGGACGAGCGCCCACTTGCAGACGGCGCGGAGGCGTTTCATCATCTAGCGACCCATACTTGCGCCTCACCAAAGATCATACTACGGACGAGCTAATACTGACGTGTTTGGTAGCACCATCCCGCCCCGCAAAAAGAATGTGATCAATACAGGCGGTCAGTATCCAGAACATTATTTAGCGTGTCGCCCGCAAGATAACGGTGCAAATTATCGATAAAAATTTGTGTGATTTTCTGATTTTCTGTTTCTGCGGTACTTGCCGAGTGTGGACTAATGATAACCTGTGGCATGTCCCACAGTGGACTATCTTCAGGCAACGGTTCCGGGTCAAATACGTCCAAAGCCGCGCCTTTTAGCTTACCAGATTGCAACGCCTCAATCAGCGCATCTTGATCGATAACCACACCACGCGCAATATTGATGATTACAGCGTTATCCGGTAATGTGGCAATTTCTTTGCTTCCGATTATTTTTTCAGTTTCAGGCGTGTGCGGTGTTGCAAGCACAAGAAAATCAGCCCGCTTAAGTAATGGGTCCAACGTATCCGGTCCATACAATTCATCGACATGTTCCACAGGGATTTCAGGATGTCGCCGTGTGCCTATAATGTGCATATCAAACGCTTTGGCAAGTTTCGCTGTTTCACGTCCAATATTACCAAGACCGATCACGGCGAGTGTTTTACCCGCTAATTCTGTCGCACAATACCGCGCCCAATGATGATTCTCCTTTTCACTTGCCAGATATTGATAATCTTTCGCAAACATCAACATACCCATTAGTGCAAACTCTGCCAATGGGCGGGCGTGTACCCCACTTGCTGTCGTGAATATACAGTTCATCCGTTCTGCGTAGCCCATACGCCGGACAAATTGCCCGATGCCCGCGCTCGTCG
>DAOTXB010000057.1:0-1805 GCA_034435575.1 Anaerolineae bacterium | reverse complement strand
GCATCTGCGCCCAACAGGGGAATAATTTCGCCGGAACTTGTGTGCATCAGGGAGATACCGTCTGTGTCATTTTGGATGACCATCCACAGGGTCGGGATGTCCTCCATTTGTGCTTGAATATTGCCTGATAAAAGAATGACGAACAGAATAATCAATATGATGTTTCGTCTAAATTTCATACGAACTACTCCCTAAAACTTGTCGTAAATTATCGCCATCAACATTGCCACCACTAACAACGACGGCTGTTTTTTGTCCATCATGTGCGATCACACCGCCGAGTAATGATGCCACGCCCACCGCGCCCCCGCCTTCCACCATCCACCCCTGAACATCAATCATCCAGCGCATTGCATCGGCGATTTGATCTTCGGTGACCAGCACAATGTCGTCAACATATTTTTTTGCCATCGCTTTGGTGATGGACGTTTCTTCAATATCGCCGGAAAGTGCCTCCGCGAGCGTGTCCCAGACTTGTGGGTGATTTGTGCCGTAAAATAGATTGTACATCGCCGGTGCAGAAAGCGCGTTCACACCGATTACCTGTACATGCGGTAGGCGAGATTTTATCGCCAGCGCTATGCCGGAGATCAACCCGCCACCGCTCACACACACGATCACACGCGACACATCGGGCAGTTGCTCAACAATTTCTAAGCCGATGGTACCCGCTCCGGCGATCACACGCGGGTCACTATAGGCTGAGACGAACGTCAAGTTATCGCGCTCTGCAACACGGTAGGCTTCTGCTTCTGCGTCGTCATAATGCTCACTAAATAACACTGCCTCTGCGCCATATCGCCGGACACCATTCACCTTGCGTTGAGGCGTGTGGGTGGGCATGTAAATTTGTGCGCGTGCGCCTGCGATGTGTGCCGCATATGCCATCCCTTGCGCGTGATTACCGGATGATGCCGCGACTAATCCACGTTGTTTGGCATCCGCGTCTAAGGACAGGACTGCGTTGAGGGCGCCACGCAATTTGAACGAGTGCGTCAAATTGGTGTTTTCCAGCTTGAGAAAGATATGTTCGCCTAAATCCGGCGCGGGTTCTAGCAAGGTCGGGTGTAAGTAAGGACGGATGCGTTTTTGCGCGTCCTCAATGTCGCTGATGGTCAACATAATTGGGGGTCTCCGCTGATGAAATAATGACAGCAATTTTATTATAGCAAGGATGATCTTTTCTGTAGGCTATATGCCTGCAAATCCCCTGTTGCACTATGACGGAGGATGATAGCATTAGGGATAAATGATTGAATTGCGAATAGGCACTTATGACCACGAATAACCTGATAGACAATTCCCGCTGGCAACAGCGCTATACCCACCCGCGCATCGTGTCTGTGCAACAGGCATTTCACACACCAGAGCGCGGTCTGATGGTAATTGCCATCAACAGTGTAACCCGCTTACACACATGGCGTAAAACGGATGATGTACGGACTCCGCTTGCGAGCGTCAATAACACAGATTTTGGCGGTATTATGCCCGCTGGCGAGGCGATTATTTACCACGATGGCGCACACTTGCTTCGGTGTGATTTTAATGGGGAAAATGTGCGCGACATCACGCCCGATTTGCCCGACTTTTCGCCCATTAGCCTGAGCGCTAGTCTGAACGGGCAGATGATAGGATTTACTGGCGTGTTGCCGGATGGCTTCAGTATGTATACGTTGCGTGCGGACGACGTGCCACAATTGTTATATAAAAGCACCTCACCGGCGTATGGTCCGATGTTATCTTATGGCGCGGAGGTTGCGGTAATCGCGGTGAGTGAACGCAAGAAGTATGGTGACATGAGCTTG
>DAOTXB010000056.1:0-5436 GCA_034435575.1 Anaerolineae bacterium | reverse complement strand
AGCCCCGCCTCTTTAAGCTCGGCGATTTGTTCCGCAAGATAGGCGGTTTTGTCGTCCGTTTCGTAAGTCATCAAAACATCCTTTGAAAATTCAACGCTTTTGGTGAGATTTTACCATGTGGCGGGTGATGTTGTTAGCACCACACAAGCGCAATTGTGATTACATATGGATCGATGGGAGGTTCTACGATGATGTTGCTTGACTCTCCCATTGAGGGAGATGGTATAGTGATCGGACTGGTTCACATCTAAGAGGCACGTTTATGGAGACTATTCACCTGAAACCGATCACCCGCGAAAATTGGCGCGACGCAGTGCGTTTAACCGTCGCAAAAGATCAGGAGACCTTTGTTGCGAGCAACGCCAAATCACTCACAGAAGCCGCCTACGAAGATTATCGCTTTCCGTTGGGCATCTACGCTGGTGAGACGATGGTTGGCTTTGTCATGTACGGCTATGAACCTGTGGGCAACTATAAATTGTGGTACGTGGAACGTCTGATGGTCGGCGAACACCAACAGGGCAACGGCTACGGGCATAAAGCGATGCAAATGGTCATCGACAAAATCAAAACGGAAACGGATGCCGAAGGGTTAGTAATTAGCTATGTGCCAGAGAACACCATCGCCGCCAGATTGTACGAAAAACTCGGCTTTAGCGACGAGGGATTGACCATCAGTGGCGAAATACTGGTCGTCATGCGCTTCTGGGATAAAATAGAAGCATAATCCGCCGGTTCAGACCAACAGGGTGTGCATGTCCGTCACCTTACAGCCGATCACAATCCTCAATTGGATACAATGCTTGCGCCTTAAGGTGTACGATGCCCAACGCGAATACATCGCCCCTAACCATGTCTCTTTACTACAGGCGAATCATCCTCGTGCTATCGCCCGCGCCATCTACCACGATCACACACTTGTCGGCTTTCTTATGGTCGGCAAATTTAAGTATCAGAACGAATCACGTTGGTTTATCTCCCGTGTGCTAATCGATAAACGGTATCAACGACAGGGGTATGGGCGTAAAGCGATGGAACACATCATCGAATTTTTGCGTCAGGAGCACAATGCCCGCGCGGTCTGGATGAGCTATACGCCAGAAAATTCCGTCATGCTAAAACTCGCCTCACGCCTCGGGTTTGAGCCTGTCGGAGAAGCCTCTTTTGGTGAGGTGATGGTGCGCCTATTGCTAGAACCACGCAGAGTCACATAATGCCATAAGGACACAACCGTAAATAAAAAAGGATGACCTCAACACGAGATCATCCTTTGCGTTTTATACCATTATGCTGTTGTGGTCTTTAACCCTTAACCGCACCGGCAGTCAAACCTGCGGTAATGCGACTTTGGAAGACGAGCACCAGCAACAGAAGCGGGATTGTTACGACGATTGATGCCGCCATAATTTCCGCAATCGGTTCCTGACGTGCGACTGAACCACTGAACTGCGCGATAGCTACTGTCACTGTCTTGGCTTCCGGGTTTACTGTCGTAAAGGTCAGCGCGAACAGATATTCGTTCCACGCCGCGATGAACGCCAGCAAGCCGGTTGTGACTAGTGCCGGAGCTGTCAACGGGAGCAAGATCATCCAGAAGGTCTGGAAAGCCGTTGCACCATCAACCAACGCCGCTTGCTCAATTTCACCGGGGAGTCCCTGGAAGAAGCTCGTGAGCGTCCACACCGTAAACGGTAGCGTAAGCAAGGGATACGTTAATATCAACGAATTGACACTCCCGAACGCACCAACATCACTCACGATGTTGAACAAACCCGACAAGATCGAAATTTGCGGGAACATCGTCATCGCTAAGATCGCGTACAGCATCATCGTTCTACCGGGGAAGTCAATTCTACCGAGCGCATACGCGGCGAATGAGCCAGTCACCAACGCGATAGCCACCGAGATGAACGACACAAGCGCACTGTTTTGTAAACCGGTGAAGAAGCCATCATTAAACGGTACCTGAACTTCTTCGCCTGTTTCCGCGTCCTCGACTGTACAATCAAGGACACTCGTGATCGTGTTGGCTACGAAGTTATCGTCATCAAAACACAACAACGGTTGATAATTCCGTCCGGTGGGTTCAGATGGCAACATTTCTGCGCGGTCAAACAATTCACTTTCGCTTTTTGCAGAAGTCACCAATGCCCAATAGAACGGGAACAAGACATAGAATAGGATGATGAGAATAAGTACCCAGAATCCGGCTCTACCTGCGAGGTTTCGAAATTCTTTTCCGGTCATTAGTTATTCTCCACTCCTAGTAGTCTTACATATCCAACGGTGAAGAGTAGGATGATCACAAAGATCACCACACCAACCGCCGAGGCATATCCGAATTCCTGCCTTTGCACCAGCACTTCATAGTTATAAGATGCCATCGAGAATCGACTACCGCCAAGCAATACCTGGAACACATCGAAAACACGCACCGCGTCCAATGTACGGAACACCAGCGCAACGGCAATTGTCGGGCGGAGCAACGGTAATGTCATGCTGAAGAATTGGCGTACTTTAGACGCGCCATCGACATCCGCCGCTTCATATACATCTGATGGGATCGTCCCTAAACCGGCAAGCAGAAGCAATGCCATGAACGGGGTCGTCTTCCATACATCGACAAACACCATCGAGATAATCTGCAAATCAGGGTTCGTCAACCATGATTGTGAAGAGTCAATCAAACCCGTGTTGAGCAGTGCCACGTTCAAGATACCTGACTGGTTATCACGCAAGATCACTTCCCACAAACGGGCAGAAACCACTGTCGGGATCGCCCAGGGGACAAGCATCGCGGTACGCATCAAGCCACGTCCGCTAAAGTTGGAGCTTACGACCATCGCAATAAACAAGCCGAGGACTAATTCTGCGGAGACCGAAAGCACGGAGAACAACATTGTGTTGCCAATTGAGTCAATAAAATCAGTATCACGGGCGCTCAACACATAATCTGCGCCCAAAATACTGAACTCATTAAGCGGACGGTAGCCCCATTCAGTATAATTTTCAATCGTGTTACGGTAATAACGACGCGGTGATTCAACATCGTCTTCGCCACCACAATCCGGCGCGTTAGGATCGTCATAACACGGGAACGTATCCAGACGAATACCAAGCAGTTGCGTGTAATTATCTAGCCCGACAAATTCAATTTCCTGACTACTGGCGAAACGCTCATTGGTCAAACTTGCAATAAAAGTCTGTTCCAGTGGTTGTAACGCGACCAAAATCAAGATAATGATGCTGGGAACCAGCAAATTCCATGCGGTACGTGTCTGGCGAGAGGTGATCGATTCTGCACCGACAAACAGGTGTTCATTCTTGCCCAGCCACTGCATCGTAAACCAGGCGACACCGGTAAAGAATGCCCAGGGCGCAACCGCGAGAATTAACCCGCCAGAATTTTCGCCCCCGCTTAAGAATCCGTCGATCATCAAAACCGCACCGGCAATAAACAGCCACATCATTAATTGACGTGCCCATAGCGCGGTAATCAAGTTACGGCGATACAGTTTTATACCCATGCGGATACAATAAATTCCAACACCTAAAATTAATGATGGAATCACGATACCGAAGTTTTGCAAAAATGATAGGAAAATACTGCCGAACTGCGCCCCGCGCCCGTCATTTGCATCTACTTGCAAGAGCACATTTTCACCGATGACATTCCCCTGATCGCCGGGGTTGGTAATCGAGACACTGTTGACCTCAACAAATTGTCCGCTACCCGCGTCTACAACCTGTGCGTTGGCTTCGTCCTCCGCCACAATCCAGTTGAAGCTGGTAAAGGGAAATTCTAACCCCTGTTCTGCGCCAAAACGTGAGACATTCACCGTGACCCGGTAGGTGCCCGGTTCGGCGTCTATTTCACCACTAATGAGACCGTTTGATGGATCAATTTCAAGCCCATCAGGGAGATTGTCTGCCTGATAGAAGAGATTATCTTCAAAGGCGGCTTGAAAACTTTCGTTGCTGGTGATGAGCGAAATTAAGAACAAAAACGCGACTACACCAAGAATAATAAATAGGGCACTTACATAATTTACAGGACTAGTATCAAGAAATTCTCTTTCTTCGACCTGTCCCCCTCCATCTGCCATGAGGTAACCCCTTTCTAATACCCTATACAATGCCAGCATACCCCTCAAAATAATGTGGCATATGGTTCAGTAAGGGTGTTTCAATAAATAGACATAAGGTGCATGTTATTCATTTTTAGCTACTGTGTTAATAGGGTGCAAGAAAACAGTAAGGAGTCTGTAAAATGTCCCGCAAAATACAACAACTAAAAACTAATAACTTCACTTTGCGGATTTACTTACACGACATTCACCGTACCGCCACAGTGAACCGACAATAATACTTTATATAGGAGTAGGTGTAAAAGAAGGGTGCCTCAGTAAGACACCCTTCGGTTGTGCTATTGCTTAATCAGGAATTACTCTACACCGATGTCGATGAGCAGATCTTCCAGATCAATTTCCAGGTTATCCATTGCGTCTGCGGCGCTTGATTCACCGGTCAGAACGGAGTGGACTGCCTGATAGAACAGTGATGATGCATCGTTGTATGCCGCGCCGGTGATACCGGATGGACGGGCAACAGCGGATGCCAGAATTGGACCAAGACGGCTGAACAGTTCGTTTGTTTCTGTCAGGTCAGTGTCTTCGTAGAGTGCAGGAATGGTCGGGTTCGCGCCAAAGCTACTGAGTGCGCGCAGTTTCTGACCATCATAGCCAGCCAGCCATTCCAGTACGTTCACGGCAATTTCCGGGTTTTCACTGTATGCGGAAACGGCTAATTGCCAACCACCGAGGCAACCAACGCTGTCGCCACTGGCACCCATCGGAAGCGGGGCATAGTCGAAGTTACCGGCGATCACGCTATCATCAGCATTACCCAGACCCCAAGCATAGGGCCAGTTACGCATGAAGGCGGCGTTACCGGACTGCCAGACAGCGCGGGATTCTTCTTCACCATAACCGGTGACTCCTGGTGGGGAGATGGTGTCTACCCAGCCAGCGGCACGGTCAACAGCTTCAATCGCGCCTTCCTGGTTTACGGTGACAGCACCATCTGGTGTGATGAAGACTTCGCCAGTCTCAGATGTGATCCATTCGTGTGCATCACAGGTCAAACCTTCGTAGGAATTACCCTGCCATACAAAGCCCCAGAATTCGTTATTATCGGTATCTGCGCGGACACCATCCTGAACGGTCTGTGCGGCGACGGTCAGTTCGTCCCATGTGGTCGGAACTTCTACGCCATATTCTTCCAGCAGGTCAGTACGATAGTACAGACCCGGAGCATCGGTAAACCACGGGAGGGCAACCAGTGCGCCATCAATGGTCTGACCTTCGATCATCGCCGGGAAGTATTGCGCGATGAAGTCTTCGTCCAGATATTCGTTCAGGTCAACGGTGTGTTCGG
>DAOTXB010000055.1:0-18061 GCA_034435575.1 Anaerolineae bacterium | reverse complement strand
AAAACACTATGACACAACCGCGTATTGGCATTACAACAAGCTATTCAGATGGTCGACAAAAAGTTGACCATAACTATATCACTGCAATTGAATCTGCCGGTGGGTTACCGCTCATTGTTCCCATGTTGCAAACACAATCTGCAATGGAATCGTTCGCGACTCTGCTTGACGGGCTGGTTATCACCGGTGGTCCGGGTTTAACACGTGGCATTGTCGGTGATTTACCACAAGATCTTGAACCTGTAGATCCTATTCGAGATCGCACTGATACGTTGATATACGAAGCGATGAATGAAAAACCAGTATTGGGTATTTGTTATGGGATGCAGTTCATTAATGCACAGTCTGGCGGAACACTTTATGCAGATACTGTCAATCAGCTCGAAAATACGTTGATGCATAGCCCGAAACGTGGTGGAGAGGATCATGCTGTGCGCGTTTCCAGTGGATCACGGTTGCGCGAAATTTTTTCGTCACCAGAACTTACGGTCAATACGTACCATATTCAATCAGTGGCTGAAGTTGGGCAGGGCTTAAAGGTAACGGCAGAAGGGTCTGATGGTGTTATTGAAGCTGTGGAGTCTATCGATGGTCGGATGATCGGTGTGCAATTTCACCCTGAGCGTATGTTAGATAACATGCTCCCGTTGTTTCATGATTTTGTCGAGCAGTGTCGTAGACAAGGTTGACATTCCATGATTTTGTCTGCATAGTTACGTTTTTGCACAAAATGACTTCTGTAAGGTAGCGATTATGGGCGCGAAGCGATTAACGACAGTGGGTGTCATCTTTGGAGGACGAAGTGTAGAACATGATGTCTCCGTGGTAACCGGTAATCAGATTGCGCGTGCGTTCGACAAGAATAAGTTTGACGTTGTGCCGATATATGTTACGCGTGAAGGGCGCTGGTATACAGGCGATCCGTTACTTGAGCTGAAAAACTATAATGACGAAATAATCAGCTATAAAGGGGTAGAAGAAGTCGTGTTGTCGCCCACTGTACAACACCATGGATTGATTATTAATCCAATTGTAGGACGCTTACGAAAGAGCGAAATCTCGCGTTTAGATGTGATTTTCCCCGCAATTCATGGAACGCATGGTGAAGACGGTACATTACAAGGATTGATGGAACTCGCAGATATTCCATATGTCGGGTGTGGCGTGTTAGCGTCTGCGGTAGCTAACGACAAATCGCTTGCAAAAGATGTGTTGAGCCAACATGATATACCGATTGTAGAAGGTTTAACTTTCACCCGTAAGCAATGGCTCACGGACCGTGACGCGCTCCTTGAGCAAATCACGTCTACGTATGCCTATCCACTTTTCGTGAAACCTACAACACTTGGCTCTAGCATCGGTATCAGCCGTGTTGAGGACGCAAATTTGCTCATACCATCAATAGACCTTGCGACGAATTTTGATCGACGGGTGATTGTGGAGCCTGCCATCACTGATAGTGTTGAAATTAATTGTTCGGTTATGGGTTTTGATGGTGACTATCGTGCTTCTGTTTTAGAACAGCCGGTTTCATGGCAAGAATTTTTGACCTACGAAGAAAAATACATGCGTGGTGGGGAAGGTATGAAAAGTGCCGAACGGATCATTCCTGCACCATTAGAGGATGACTTAACTGCGAAAATTCAGTCTATGGCAATTGATGCATTTGCGGCAATTGATGGGCACGGCATTGCGCGAATTGATTTTCTTGTGCGCCCAGAAAAGCACGAAATTTATCTGAACGAGATCAATACAATGCCTGGATCGCTATCATTTTATTTATGGCACGAAACTGATTTATCTGCAGAGCAAGTTGTTGAGTATCTTGTTAAACTTGCACGGGATGCATACGCAGAAAAACGTCGTACGACCTTCAATTATCAGACGAGTTTAATTGAATTAACTGCGTCACGCGGTCTGAAAGGACTCAAAGGTACAAAGTCATCCAGTTAGTTTGTTTGAGAAAACTAATTCGCCAAGACGGTGGTTTCCATTTACAATGTTGATTGGTTAAGGCGCTATAAACTGGGAGTAATCATACGTGAGTCCTGTGAATCTTCGGCACTTTCTTAAACTATGCGGTTTAGCGGGACTGATGACTGTGCTCGTTGCATGTGGCACAGAGGACAACACGCCAGTAAATACTGCCGCGCCACCAACATCTACGTTACAGGGCGCAATTGTTCCTACAAGGATCACGCCCACGCCCACACCAACCGAAACAGCGACAAATACATCTACCCCGACAAATACCGCTACAGCAACTACAACGCCAACACATACCGCTACGGTGACAAATACGTCTACACCGACCCATACTGCTACATTAACCAATACGCCAACAGCGACGAATACATTGACGGCAACTGCTACCGCAACCTTAACTGCTACACACACAGCGACAAATACACTCACGGCGACCACCACACCTACTGAAATACCGACTGATACGCCCGTCCCAACAGCAACTGTAACTGAAGTTGCACAGGCGAGTGTGAGTGAGGGTGGAATAATCGCTTATGGCATGACTGTGACTGGCAACATCCGTGACGATAATCCTGCCGTTGCCTATGAATTTAATGCTCAAGCCGGTGATATAGTTACGATTACGATGAATAGCACTGTGGGAAATCTTGATCCCTATTTGGTTTTAAACGCGCCGGATGGCGAGCAAATCACTCTCAATGATGATGATCCGCAGAATGATACGCTTAACGCAGCAATTCGTAATGTGACAATTCCAGAAGACGGCGACTATGTAATTATCGCCACGCGTTACGGAGGTGATGATAATCCCTCTACCGGGCGTTATGCGTTAACTATAGAGCAATCTGTTCCTATCGTAGCGACGGGGCAACTCGAATACGGTCAGCGTGTGATAGACACACTTGATGATACGATGTTTGCAATCGAATATTCATTTGAGGCTTCTGTGGGCGATGTGGTGAATATTCAGATGAATGCAACCACTGGTAATCTGGATACATTGTTGCTTTTGCTTAACGAAGAAGGCGATGAAGTAACGCGAAACGATGATGATTCTGATAGCACCGGATTTAACTCATTTATTCGTAATTTCATCATGCCATCAGCAGGCACTTATACGATTATTGCGACACGATTTAATGAACAGGTTGGTACGACGACTGGCGAATTTGAACTGATTTTGACGGAGGGCAGAGATAACGTTGAAGTCGTTCAACAATCAAACACGCCCCTTCCGCCACCACCAACACCGATAGACAACACAGGTCAGCAAGCAAATTTGCCACTGTTTGAGCCACAAAATATTGCCGGAACAGTCGAAATTGGTGGTGAAATCTCTGGCTCAATTCCCGTTGATAACGGGCGTTTACTATATCAGTTTACAGGTGAAGCCGGACAAACGGTTACCATTTTTATGGAATCAGTGACTTCAGACCTTGATCCATTGATTATTTTGTTAGGACCGAGTGGACGCGAAATTGCGCGTAATGATGATACAAATTTCTCATCAGGGAATCTCAATTCGACAATTGATAACATCACATTGCCGATAGACGGGGATTATTTCATCGTTGCATCACGTTTCCAACAACAGTTTGGGAGTGGGTTCGGAAACTTCTTCCTGAATGTGAGCGATAGTTCAGGGAGATCACGCATTGCCACTTTATCTGATCAAGTTGCATATGGTGACGTAATAAGCGGTCAAATTACTGACATTATTGGTGAGAACACCTATACATTCTTTGGACGACGTGGTGATATTATTAGTGCGGACTTGCGGGCGACTGATGACACTCTGGACACGCAACTTATTTTGACGAGTAACATAGGTGATGAACTTACCCGTAATGATGATGATTTAAATCAAGGGAATATCACAGATTCAACAATTGTTGACTATATATTGCCCTACAACGGTTTTTACACGTTGGTTGCAAATAGCCCTGTGAATGATAACTTTGGTGGATATGAACTTCGTCTAAATCGTAACGGGCAGATACCTTCCGGGCAACCCGTACCACGCTTTGGCGTGATTGATCCTTTCAATTCTTTTGGCTTATTAGCCAATGATTTCACGACTGTGTATTTTGCGGCAGGGGATTGGACAACAGTCGATGATGAAGAATTCACTATCAGCACATTACTCACGCTACATTTGCCCTTATTACCACCGGATGAGCAAAATATTGAACAGGCGACTTTAGATCTACGTGAATGTATTTCTGTTCGCCAGGATGATTTCGTTCGTGATAATATGTTCCTCCAATTTGGCGATATGACCGTTTACTTGAACGATACCTATGAACTTAGTAGTTTGGTTGATCGCCAAATTAACGCTTCTGCCGATGCTATTGTGACGATCAATAGTTGTCAGGAAATTGATATTACGGAACTTGTTCAGGAAGCATATGCTCGTGGTGAACCTGTCCTGCAATTTAATTTGCAATTTGATGATGGGGTCATATTGAACAACGGGCAGATCGACTCAGTAATCTTCAATAGTCCACGTTTACAGATTATGACGCGCTAGGCATGATGTTGCTCGTATGCTATCCTTAGGCGCGTTTTGTCGGCTAAGGATAGGTTAATTTGACATCTCAACCTAGTAGGTCTCGCCACAACACCTCATCTATTCGGTCTAATAACCGTATTGCAATTTCTACGCCAACCTCGCGGATTTACACGCGTGTCTTAGATGGCTTACCCGGATGCGTTGCTTGGATTGCAATTGTATCAGCTATTCTGGGTGCGGTATTTTTCCCCACTATAATATTATTCGTTGCTGTAGGATTTGCATCTTATTCAGCGGTGCGGTTTTTCGTCGCAGGTTACGCCAGTATAATTGGTAATAGGCGCATTAAACAATGGGATAGTGTAGATTGGTATCAGCGGTATCAAGAAGAGACAAAAGCAACTTTGCTGGATTGGTCAGCAGTTTACCATGTTGTGATTATCCCCAACTATAACGAGTCACTAGATTTACTGTGTCAAACCCTCACTCAATTAGCTAATTGTGAATTGGCAAGCGAACAGCTCATTGTTGTGCTTGCGATGGAACAGGCGGAAGAGGGCTATCAGGAGAAAGCAACGCACCTCACTGATACATTCGGATCGCACTTTGCGGAAATTATTGTTACAGCACACCCATCAGGATTACCCGACGAATTTCAATGCAAATCTGCAAATCAAGCATGGGCATTTTCGCGGATTAAACATCATTTGGTGGATTCAGGTAAACATAATGCTGATCATCTTATTATTACTTCGATGGATGCAGACACACAATGGCACCCGCGCTATTTTAGTGCCATATCATATTTTTTTGCGACAGATGAAGCTCGTCATGCCTGCTTCTGGCAAGCGCCTATTCGTTACCATAGTAATGTTTGGCGTGTTCACCCCCTATTAAGACTTGTAAACGCGTATTCTTCTGCATTTGAGCTGGCTTATCTGACAGCATCATGGTGGCGCTCTATGCCGATCTCATCGTATTCGTTGAGCTACAAACTGCTAGAACAGAGTGGTAGTTGGGATGCGGATGTTATCTCTGATGAGTGGCATATGTACATCAAAGCATTTTTTGTAAACAATGCGAATGTGACGATTAAGCCAGTATATTTACCATTTAATGCATATGCGACGAATGGACATACAGTTTGGCGTATGATTCGTAACCGCTATCTTCAAACGTTGCGCCATGCCTGGGGGAGTAAGGAAATCGGCTATATTGTGGATAATATGCGTCGTTATCACGATGTTTCATTGACGCGAGGGCTAAGTTTACTCTTTCGTGTGTCACATGATTTATTACTTGCTGGTGCGGGATGGGCTATTGTGTCACTCGGGTCTTTGCTACCGATTTTGTTCCACGAAGATGTTCGCCTGATATTTTTCTCTGACCGATGGAGTCATCCACTTTTCATACTGTTCCAAGTAATAATCATGCTGATGATTATTCTGGGCATTGCTGTATGGTGGGAGGATGTACGTCAGCGTCCACCGCGAAAAAAGCAATCTACACTATCTGAGCGCGTCTGGGTGGTGCTTGGCTTTGCGTTGTTACCCATATTGACAATGATTTTCGTCGCATTACCTGTTTTACATGCTCAAACACGGTTGATGTTTGGCTTAACACTGCCATTTCGCGTTACAGAAAAATTGTGATATTCAATCAAGAGCGTTCATCGTGTATGATTAGGGCGAAAAGTAAGTGAAAGCGATGAGTAAGAACCGTGAAAGAACGTGTACAAAAATTAATGTCGCAGGCGGGCGTTGCATCCCGTCGTGCGAGTGAGAAGCTGATTGAACAGGGACGAGTTCGTGTGAACGGCAAAGTCATCACTGTTGGTGATAAAGCCGACCCTGAAAAAGATACGGTAGAAGTCGATGGCGAAACGCTTAAACTGCGCGAGATCGAAAAGCGTTATTACGTTTTCTATAAACCACAAAATGTGCTTTCCACCAACACACCAAATCCCGATGATGACCGTCCAACAGTGCGCGAACTTGTTGAGGTTGATGGGCATCTATTCACAATAGGTCGTTTAGATGCCGATAGTGAAGGTATGATGGTTTTAACCAATGATGGCGAGTTGACCCATAAGTTGGCGCATCCATCGTTCGAGCACACCAAAACGTATAAGGTCACTGTTTATGGTGAACCTACAGATGCGGCTCTCGAACAATGGCAAAATGGGGTATGGTTGGAGGATGATGGACGTACCGCGCCATGTTATGTAAAGGTACTGGAAGACAATCGTAATTCGGGTACAACGACTCTACGTGTGGTCATGATTGAGGGGAAAAAGCGTCAGATTCGTCGTGTTGCGACCAAACTCGGTTACCCGGTAAAGAAATTGATGCGTACCCATATTGGTCAATTGGGACTAGGAACCTTGCGCCGTGGTGAATGGTATCGTTTAGATGAAGAAGAAGTTGAAGCGATGAGCGTGCAAGCATGGGAATTAGACGCAATACGCAAACGTCGGCGCATCCTCCGTGAGCAACGCAAGAAATCCCGTAAATATGACAAATAATGTGATGTCCGTACAGGATTATGTCGCACGGCAAGCACGTTATACCTGGCGTCGCCGTTTACTGCGTGGCATGATTCGTACAATTGGATTTCATATATTAGCAAAACCAAAGATCGTTGGCTTGGAGCATATCCCCGCTTCAGAGCCGACGATTTTAATGATGAGTCACATTTCGTTGATTGACCCGGTGGTTTGCATTGGTGCTGTGACGCGCCGCTTTGTTATCCCGATGACCAAAATTGAGAATGCCGAAGACCCATTATTTGGCTTATTGGTTAAAGCGTATGGTGCCTATACGGTGCGTCGCGGTACAGTTGATCGCTCCGCTTTGATGAATTCGATTGAATTGCTCAAAAGCGGACAATTAATCTTGATTGCGCCAGAAGGTACACGAAATCCTGACGGGTTGATTAAGCCGAAAGATGGCATGACCTATGTGGCGACCAAAGCAAATGCAATCATAGTGCCAACTGCGATGTCTGATGCGGTGAACTTCAAAGAGCGTTGGAAAAAGCTCAAGAGGGCGCGGGTTACTGTCACATTTGGGCGACCATTTCGCTTTAAAGGTGCAGGGCGTAAGCGTATACCACGCGATGAATTAGCCTCCATGACTGAACAGGCAATGTATCAATTGGCGCTCGCACAACCGGATGAGAGTTTGCGCGGTGTGTACAGTGATGTTGAAAATGCCAATACCGATCTCCTTGAATTTGTTTAAATTAACCACTTGAAAAATCTATAGAGTACGATATGATGTGCGACGTTTATTATCAATTGCAATGAAGGAGTTGCCTAGCGAATGATACCGGGGGTATGAATAGCGCATGGACTTGATACCTAAAATGAGGTGCAAGTTGACGAGGTGACGGTTGCTCATGTCGAAGTGAGCCTAAGGCATTATCAAATAGTTGATGATGTTGAAAATCGAAAGATCAGCGGATGCCGTCAGGGTGCTTCCACCATCCTTTGTTTATCCCCTCCGTAAAACAAAAGCGACCCTATAATCCCATCGGGTGACCGATGATGCAAAAGGGAAGCATGTGGGCGATATAACCTTCATCAGGTGATGAGTGTTGTATTGGTATAGGTGCTATGTGTTGCTGACACGGTATCTATACATATGGTCTTTGCCCTAATTTACGGAGGAAACCCCTATGTGTGGAATTGTTGGTTATGTTGGTGAGCAAGATGCTACTCAGATTATTCTGGATGGATTACAACGTCTAGAATATCGTGGTTATGATTCAGCTGGTATCGCCGTATTGGATGATGGTGCGATAAATATTCGTCGGGATGTCGGCAAACTCTCAAATTTACGTGATCGTCTGCTAGAAAATCCACTGACGGGTTCAATTGGCATCGGACACACACGCTGGGCAACACATGGTATTCCGGCTGAGCACAATGCCCATCCGCATGTGAGCATGAACGGTGACTTTGTCGTGGTACATAACGGCATTGTTGAAAATTATTTAGAACTGCGTGAAGAACTCACCAAAACGGGGGTAGAATTTGCCTCAGAAACCGATACTGAGGTCATCGTACAGTTGATCGCGCAATATGCCCAACAGGGAGATGATGTTACCGAGATTACCCGTCGTGCGGTAAAGCGTTTGCGGGGTGCACACGCGATTGTGGTGATGAATAAAGCACAACCAGATCGTATTGTCGCTGTGCGGATTGGTAATGCAGGTGGTGTCGCTGTGGGTATCGGTGATCGTGAAAATTATGTTGCCTCTGATATTCCAGCGATTTTAGAGCATACGCGTCAAATGATTTTCCTGGAAAGCCATCAGATTGCCACAGTATGCGCGGATAGCTTTCAGATCACGACTATTGATAATGACCCTGTATCGTTACAAATTCACACAATTGCGTGGGACCCAGTAAGTGCCGCCAAAGGTGAATACAAGCACTTTATGCAAAAGGAGATTTTTGAGCAGGCGCGTAGTGTTACAGATGCGCTTGGTGGGCGTATTGACTTTGAACACTACGAAGTTTTATTACCTGATCTAAACCTGACCGCTGAGCGTGCCAAGTCCTTGCAACGTCTTGTTACAGTCGCCTGTGGAACGAGTTATTATAGCGGATTAGTCGGTAAATTCTTTATCGAGAAAATCGCTAAATTGCATGTTGAGGTTGATTATGGAAGTGAATATCGCTATCGAGATCCACTTTTAGGTGAAAATACCGCTGTACTCGCAATCACTCAAAGTGGTGAAACAGTTGACACACTGGCGGCTGTGGAAGAAGCCCGCGACAAAGACGCGCTAGTATGGAGCATTGTCAATGCTGTCGGTAGTCAGGCAATGCGTATCGCAGATGGCTATATTGGTATGAATAGTGGACCTGAGATCGGTGTGGCATCTACGAAGGCATTTACATCAAGTATCGTTTGCCAGTATTTGCTTGCGATTTATCTGGGGCAATTGCGTGGGACAATCACAAACGAAGAGCGACGAGAACTCGTCCATGATTTATCTACATTGCCGGTTTTAGTGGGGCAAGTGCTGGAGCAAGATACAATAATTGAAGACCTTGCGAGTCATTTGTATCATTTTACCGACTTTTTATATTTGGGGCGTGGCATTAACTATCCAATTGCCTTAGAAGGTGCCTTAAAGCTTAAGGAGATCAGTTATATTCATGCGGAAGGGTATCCTGCTGGCGAGATGAAGCATGGTCCGATTGCTTTGATTGATGAGAATATGCCTGTTCTGGCAATTGCGCTCAAAGATGAACTTTACGAGAAAATGATCAGCCAAATTGAGCAAGCAAAAGCGCGGGGTGGGGTGGTGATTGCTGTTGCGACTGAAGGTGATCAATTCATCGCAGAGAAAGCCGACTATGTGATATATATACCGGAAATACCAACTCAACTGACCCCCGTTGTCGTGACTATCCCGTTACAGTTGCTTGCATATCACATCGCTGTTTGGCGTGGTGCAGATGTTGACCAACCACGTAATCTTGCGAAAAGTGTGACAGTTGAATAGGTGACAGTGATAGAAGATTATTCGTGATAATGAGCGCCAGAAGTCTAAAATTTTTCTGGCGCTCTTGAGTTAGTAGGTATCCGGTAGATCATTCAGAAAAAGCACAGTATCGCCAGATTTTAAGTTTTGCTGATACCAATTAATTGCTTCGCTAAGTGTGTCAACGACTTGCACATGATCGGGTGGAAAATTGCTATCCTCTAGCCCTAATTTGATGGGATGCGTTTGTTGTTCACCGACCAGTATAATATCAGTTGCATACTTGGCGGCGACTTGCCCGAGTTTTCGATTTTCTTGGTCATGTAAATTACCCAGTTCGACCATTCCAGGGGTAATGAGTAGCCTGCGCCCGCTATTGTGCATCGCAAGTACCTTTAAGGCGCTAACAACGCCAACTGGATTAGCACTGTAGGCATCATTGATGATTGTGATTCCCTGCGCGGTTGTTTGTCGCACAAGACGACTTTCAGCGGGTTGTAACATGCGTACTTGAAAAGCGACATCGGTGAGTGTCATCCCTTGATTCACTGCAATTGCTGTCGCTAAAAGAATATTGGTCACATTGTGTTCACCGACTACAGCAGTTGTAAAGGCTTCTTGATTTCCAATTTGTGTATCATGAACCGTGAAGGACAGACCATTTAGTGTTTCTTCAATGTCTGAGGCGATAAAGCGAGGTCCGTCTTTTTCGACATCTTCCAGCGCAATATTTCGACTGACTGCGATTCTTGTACTTGGATAGCCTCGTTCATACATTGCCCGCACATATGGATTATCCCAATTGAAAATACCTACGCCATCGGGCGGTAGTGCCTTGATAATCTCGTATTTTGCTATAGCAATGTTTTCTAAATTGCCAAAGCGCTCAAGGTGTTGTGGACCAACCTCGACCACAACGCTTATATAGGGCGGAGTCAAGGTTGCAATACGCTCAATTTCTCCTTGCACATAAGCGCCCATTTCCACTACAAAATAATCCACACTGTAGTCGTTGGTGAGGTCATTGTTGATGGCGATACAAACACCCATCATTGTGTTATAGCTCTTAGGTGTTGCGTAAGCCTTGTATCGTCCATTGAGAATATCGGTTATGAAGTTCTTAGTCGTGGTTTTGCCATAACTTCCAGTAATACCGATCACAGTCGGGTTAATATCTGTCATCACTCTTTTGGCTTTATTGACGAACTGTTGCCGGATAAAAGCCTCAATCGGTGCCATGAAAAGATTTCCGGCGACGAGGAATAATGGGGCGGCAAGCAAACTGAAAAGCCCAAATATCATGATAAACACGACCTGTAACTCAATGTCAGCAATATCTAGGCGAGATAATACCCACAAGAACGCGATAATTTCGAGGATGGCAAGGCTATATGAGGCACCTAATAAGCGTATGGCACGCTGGGTTGGTTTAAACGCCTTTTTGATCTCGCCTTCATCTGGTGGATAAACTGCCATAATTGCGGCAACAATGCCGATAATTGCAGGTAAGGGTGAATTTGGACTCTCTGATAAGAAAAAAGCCAGTACACTACCAACAAATGTGATGGCTAATGGGCGATAAGGAAAGCTCTGGTCGCGTTTTGATAGCCACCATCTGATGTATCGCTCAGATTTGTATTCTTCGATTTGATAAAAGCGGGCTTGCTTGTAGATACGCCATATCGTCCCAAGTGTCCACACTAATATCAAAATCACGAGTGTTAGATCAGACATTATTTAAGCTCAAAATATGGATCAATCCTAAACAGAGAAAGACAAGTATACTCGGCTAAACGATGAATGTATACCATTTTCTTATCACTAAGTTCAGACGATATTTTTGTACGGTCAGTTAGGCAATTTTGCCTGCTGTGCCTGTCGCTTGGCTTGTTGACTGTACCATTGTAACGCGGCGTTTCCCGTTGCGTTTGCAATGGCATAGTTCACACCAAAGCCAATAATTGTACCTATGAAGGGGATCAGTTTGGCGAATGATCGTCCCATCAAGCGTGTAGCAAAGTTGAATAAAATGCTGGATGTACGTCGGGTAAGTTGTGTGCTA
This sequence comes from Anaerolineae bacterium, assembly GCA_034435575.1. GTDB lineage: Bacteria > Chloroflexota > Anaerolineae > Aggregatilineales > Phototrophicaceae > JAVJSU01. The sequence continues at coordinate 6,002 of DAOTXB010000055.1, read as the reverse complement.
CCTGTGGTAATCAGATAACCCTTGATGCGATTTTCAATGGCGTTGGTGTCATCCTGACCGTATTGTTGCGCGATAAATTCCACCATAGTCGCCTGTATTTGTGTCGATAGTATAATATCTACTGGGAGTGCAATGGGTAAAGTATAAAATCCACCTAAGCTAGTGACACCGCCAACCACACCACAGCGGAATGCCTGTTGACGGATAATTCGCCGGATTGCTCGACTATGTGTGAGTTTAGTATTTTTCGCTTTCATTGCGCTAAATTTTTGATTAAGTTTACTGATGTCTGGCGTGGTGTAATCGGTAAAACGTCGCCATATCCAATAAGATACTGCGACAATGAGCACACCTGTTACACAGGTAATAACTAATATTGCAGTTAATAAATTAGAGATAAAATCGGGAAAAAAATCTGGCATAATTTAGTCCTGTTTGAAAAGCGCATCCATAATACGAATTGTTTGTGATAAATTTTCAAGATAGCTGTAATGACCCGCGCCGGGGTAGGTGACTAAGCCTGCATCTGGGATTGTTTCCTCAAGTTTTTTTGCCATCCATAAAGGCGTATCCTGATCGTCTTCTCCCCAGATTAACAGCGTGGGCACAGTAACGCGTGCGGCATAATTAAGTAAATCTTGATTGACGACTTTCACAAACGTTTCTCGCATAACTCCTGATACAGCTTGAAAATCTGTAGATCCATAACGTTTATTATAGTGTTCACGTAAGGTCTGTGAAAGCGCGCGTAGACCGAGTGATTCGAGTATGGATCGTATTGATTTATAGGTTTTCGTCCGAACCTGTGTTGTTAAGGGGATTTTGGGACGGAGACCGGCACTATCGGCAAGCACCATCTTGCGTATACGAGTATCATGATCTGCGCCAAGAATTAACCCTAATCGACCTCCAAATGAATGACCAAACAGATGAACCTGTTCAAGATTGTGATAGTCTAAATAGCTGATGGCAAAATTCGCATAGTCAAAAACCGACCATGCAACCTGAGGTTTATCACTTTCTCCAAAGCCCGGTAAATCGAGTGCGAAGACTCGATACCCCTTCGTTGCCATACCCTCAACAAGTGACCAGACTAATGAGAGATTTGCACCCCAACCGTGTAAAATAAGAACAGGCGGTGCATTTTCGTTACCAACGATGACCTGTGAAATAGTGATATCATTGAGCGTGATAGATGATGTTGGAATGTCTGTATGCTGATTAGTCATTCAACCTCGATCTTGGCTCCGAGCGCGATAAGTTTGGGAACTACATTGGCAAAAGTGTAGTTTAATGCTTGTGCGTTGTCGATAACTGTTTCTCCCTCTGCAATGAGTGCGGCGGCTAACATGCCTAGACCTGTTCTAACATCGGGTGTATCCATATAAATGGCATGAAGAGGGGCTGGTCCGACCACAATAGCACGATGAGGATCACACAATACAATCTGTGCGCCCATTGCGTTGAGCTTGTCAATGAATAGCAAGCGATTACTGAAGAGTTTTTCATGGATAAGCGATGTACCCCGTGCCTGAGTTGCCAACACGGTTGCGGTTGCAACAAGATCAGAAGGGAAGCCGGGCCATGGCATCGTTTCAATCGAAGAGTCTACATCTTCTTCACGGTTAGACACAACAAGTGTATCATGCCGGGGAACAAAAATAGAATTATCGTCAATATCTAAATTAATCCCTAGCCGATGATAAATTTTGTCAATCACCCGTAGATGTATACTATCTGTTCCTTGAATTTCTACACGACCATCTGTCAATGCACCGATTGCGGCTATACTTGCGGCTTCAATGTGATCTGTAGGAATAGTCACTTCTGCACCATGCAAATTTTGCTTACCAAAAACACGCAGGACATTTGAGGGCATCCCCTGAATTTGTGCGCCCATCATTTCTAGTAAATTAGCAAGCTCCTGTACATGTGGTTCACTTGCTGCGTTATGAATTACCGTCTCGTTGCCTAGAGTTGCGGCTAACATCAATACGATGGCGGTAGCAGTAACACTCGTCTGCGTGAGTATGATGTCCTTGAAGTTCCATGTTCTGACTCTGCATTCCAGCGCACCATCAACAATATTTGTATCAATCCCTAAATCACGCAAAGCATCTAAGTGTGTACGAATGCGTGCTAGCGGAACATCAAGTTCTACGCGCACATACTGCCGTCTTACAAGGATTGGTGCTAAGAAAAGCAACGTACTTACAAAACCGTCCGCATCACTGCGATCTAATACGCGTTTTGTGACCTGTTTGGTAGTCATTTTTATCGTGTTTGTATCGGAATGATAGACGTTACTCCCAAGTTTTTCTGCAAGCGTGATCATCGCTTTTGTGGTGAGCGTATCCGGCAGGTTTTGGATCGTGATTTCATCATCGGTCAACAATGATGCCGCGATAAGCGCGACAGCGGCATTTGAATTGCCTGAAGGGTGGTAGACACCGTTTAGCGGTTGTTGACCTGTAACACGCAGTCGTTGCATTTTTACCTCATGTGTTGAAATTATGTAGCTCATTGTATCAGCAAGATGCACAACAACGCAGAGAATGCTCCACGTTATGGAAGGTATAACGGCAAGTTCTAGCTAATTGAGTAGTGTGACATTCGATTGTCGTTCTAGCTTACGACTAGCAATTGGTTTTATATCCGGGCATTCCCAATCCATCGGGTTTGTCTCAGAGCGAATATCCTTAAACTTCGGTAAAATGCCACACGCAAAGCATTTATCACGGCAATCAACACGCGTTTCACCCGTAATGCTCATGAGATAATCATCACGTAGGAATTTTTTGTGTACTGCCACATCGATATGATCCCACGGGAAGATTTCATCAATGTCACGCTCACGCGTCGTGAAAAATGTTGAGTCAATGCCGATTTCGTCAAATGCCTGTAACCATAGTGAGTGCCAATGCTCGTCTTGCCATGCGTCAAATTTACAACCAAGTTGCCATGCGCGTTCGACGACATCATTTAAGCGCCGGTCTCCACGACTCAACCAACCTTCAAATGTGCTTGATTCAATGTCATTAAGGCGCAGATGCATACCTTGTCCGTTAATCTGGCTACGCAGTAATTTTTGCTTGGCTTTAACTGATTCATGCGAATCCTGTGGCACCCATTGGAATGGGGTATGTGGTTTGGGGATAAAGGTACTTACGCCTACGTTTACGTTGGCTTTGTTGCCCAAAATTCGTCGTCCCTCCTTCAGAACTGCTTTGCATAGGTCAATAATTGCCTGTACATCCTCAAGGGTTTCATCGGGATGACCGATCATGAAATAGAACTTGATAGTGCGCCAACCACGCGAATATACATCACGCGCAGTTTGCAAAACCTGTTCATCTGCTACATATTTGTTGATCTTGTTTCGCATCCGCTCTGTAGCGGCTTCTGGTGCGAAGGTGAACCCACTTCGGCGAGTATCACCTAACTTGTCTAGTAAGTCTGTACTAGTTGATTCAATGCGGAGACTCGGTAAACTCAAGCTCAGACCAGAACCATCGTATGCTTCTCTGACAGCATCAGCTAGTTCATGCACATACACATAATCTGACGATGAGAGACTCAGTAAGCTGATTTCCTCAAAACCCGTATTGGCGATAATCTCGTCTATAGCATTCATCACTTCTGGGACACGACGTTCACGTACCGGGCGCGTCACCATCCCAGCATGACAGAAGCGACATCCACGCGTACAACCACGCATAATCTCAATCGGTGCGCGATTATGCACAGTATCAATATTCGGTACAATGAATTTTGTGAATGGCTTGGGTAAAATCGGTACAACTCGCTTGAGCACTGTTGACGGCGCTTCGGGCGTGTTGGATGTAATCTCGGCGATGGTGCTATCTGCGTTATAGGTCACATCATAGAAACGGGGAACATACATGCCCTGAATTTTAGCTATCGCTTTAAGTTGTTCTAATCGTGTTGCGCCCTGCATTTGCTGAAGTGTGCGGGCGACTTCTACGATGATTTCTTCACCTTCGCCAATAACAAAAGCATCAATAAACGCAGAAATGGGTTCAGGATTATAGCAAGAGTGCCCGCCTGCGATAATAAATGGATACTGTTCATCGCGGTCTATACTTCTTACCGGCATCCCTGCAAGGTCGATCATATTTAATATATTTGTGTATAATTGCTCGTATGGTAGGCTGATGCCAAGTAGATCAAAATCACTGATTGGGTGCTTCGTTTCTAATGAATAAAGCGGGAGATCGCGCTCACGCATCGCATCTTCCATATCTTTCCAGGGAGAAAACACGCGTTCTGCGAGCATATCTGGTTGCTTGTTGATCTGTTCATATAACAACATAATACCCAGGTTAGACATGCCCAGATCATAAATATCTGGAAACGCAAGCGCTGTTCTAAATTCGGTTTTAGCCCAATCTTTGACAACACTATTATATTCTCCGCCCACATAACGTCCGGGTTTTTCTACATTGAGCAAGATGCGGTCGAGGATATGTTCTATCTCTTGGGGTGTTACTTTAGATTGCATGAGCCGTTCCCGTTTATTTTCACTACCACGTCCACAATAACATATAGTTGAGTATTTGTAATCATGATAAGAAAAATTGTAGCGTGTCTCTTCAGTATTGCTATGCTGAGTTTGACCAGTATCGTTATTTTTGGGCAATCCGATGGTGATGTAATGTATCCAGTGATTAATGCGGAGAATATCTCACGGCTTCAACCTGTGATGACAATTGATTTTGCTGATTTACCAGATGATCTGGTGCCATTCGGTGCAGTTGAGTTTGATTCCGGTGCATTTGCCACAACATCGGATGCAAGTTTGTTTGCAGTAGTAAGTAACCGCAATGAGGTACTTCTTTTGGATCAAAGTGGGGAAGTTGCGGGATTAGTCTGGACAGTAAACTATGATTTGCTTGATATCGCGTTTGATGCAACAGATGAGCATTTTTTTGTTTTAGCCTATAATCGCGGTCAAATTATTCTTACTAAAGATAGGGTTGATCTAAGTCGTGGTATTCAACGTAATTTTGAAATTGATGGGTTTCCACAGCGGATATGGTCAAACGACAATGATGAAGTCTTTGTAGAAATCTCTGATGCTCAAACGTTCATTGCACAGTTAGACCTTGATGCAGAGACGTACGAAAGTTTGCCGTATGCGCCTGAACAGGATCGTGAAGCTGTAGTGAGAATCGGACGAATTCCCGCACCATATGTCGTCACAAGTTCTAATGACGGAGAAATCAAACTCTGGAACCTTGAAACGAGTGTCGTTGAAGCGACAGCGCAAGTTGACAATGGTCCTGCTGTGTTCGGGCAACTTAACGCGGACGCATCTCATCTAGCATGGCGTGATCCGATGTCACAGGCATTATATGTGCTGGATTTTGCGACTGGCAATAATCAGTTTGTGGCTGAATTAAATGGCGACTACGTACAGTATTTTTTCTTAACAGAAGACGCGGACATCGTGATTGCCGCGCATATCGAAGACCGTCCTGAGGTAATCGCGTGGAATGTAGAGACGGGGGAGCAATATCAACTTGGGCAACATAGAGAATGTGGTCGTGTACCAGATCTCATCTGGTTGAGTGAAGACGGTACAACATTGGTTGTGGGCTGTGACAGTGGACTGCAATTATGGCGTATAGTTGAATAAAATAAAATGATGTAAAATTGTTAATCAGTCAGATTTTTGAAAGATTTGATGAATATTCATCATTATCGAGGATTGTTCAAATACAAGTTTGGGGCAGATTATCGCATTTGGGCGTGTATCAAACCGCTTAGTGAGGACGATTTTACACAAAATTTATATTACTCTTGAAAAAAATTGCCAAGTAAATCAATAGGGAACAGGGATGTCTATCACCCGCAATTTTCAGCAAATTCAGCTTGTACGGCGCTTGATTCATGATGGGCGTTATGACGAAGCGCGACAAATCTTAATGGAAATGCAATCCCCTAAAGTTCCGCAATTACATCAACAGTTGAATCAACGC
>DAOTXB010000054.1:0-29003 GCA_034435575.1 Anaerolineae bacterium | reverse complement strand
GATTAAAACACAAGCTATAACCATTATTACTCTAAGGAGCAGTTTAGATGTCAAATGACTATCGCGTAGAGAAAGACTCATTGGGCGAGGTTCATGTCCCTAAAAATGCTTATTATGCCGCACAGACACAACGCGCAGTTCAGAATTTCCCGATTACAGGGATGAAACCGTATCCCGCTTTTATCTGGAGTATGGCGATGATTAAACGCGCCGCGGCAGAAGTTCATAAAGACCTCGGCTTGTTGGACGATAAGATTGCTGATGCCATTATTCAGGCAGGTGATGAGATTGTGGCGGGTCAGCATCATGAACATTTTGTGGTTGATCCTTTCCAGGCAGGGGCGGGCACAAGCCATAACATGAACACAAACGAAGTGATGGCAAATCGCGCCAATGAAATTCTCGGCTACGGTCTTGAAGATCCTAACAAGCCTGTACACCCTAACGATCATGTCAATATGGCACAGAGCACGAACGATACAATCCCAACAGCGATTCGTCTGGGTGTGTTGTGGCGTTTGAAAGAATTGGTCGACACACTGCAACACTTTGTTGATGAAAATCGCAAAAATGCCGAAAAATGGGATGATGTAGTCAAGACAGGGCGTACACATTTACAAGATGCTGTCCCTGTTCGTCTGGGGCAAGAAGTTGGTGCGTGGAGCACAGCGATTGAACGCCAAATTAAGAAGGTTGAATTCGCGGCAGATGGTCTGCGTCGGCTGGGTATTGGTGGTACAGCCGCTGGTACAGGTTTAAACGCACATCCTGATTATCATAGCCGTATGGTCAAGAAACTTTCTGAACTGACCGGACTTGAATTATATGAATCCGATGATCTGTTTGAGTCAATGCAATCTATGCAAGATCCAGTATTCTTTAGCGCCGCATTGCGTAACGTAGCGATGGATTTTACCCGTATTGCAAATGATGTGCGCTTGCTATCTGCGGGACCGACCACAGGCATTGCAGAATTAACATGTCCGACAGTCCAACCTGGTTCATCCATTATGCCCGGTAAAGTAAATCCGGTGCTGGCGGAAATGCTCAATCAGTCAATGTATCATGTGATGGGTTGTGATACCGCAGTCAATATGTCTGGTGCGGCAGGGCAGTTTGAGCTTAATGTAATGATGCCGATTATCTCCCATAACTTGAATGAGATGGTACAGGTTGTTATTGGTTCGGTACGCGCTTTCACTGATAGACTAATTGTGGGTCTAATTGTCAACCGTGAAACCGCAGAAAGTTGGTTATCACGTAATCCAATTTTGGTGACTGCATTAAATCCAATCATTGGTTACAACAAGGGCGCAGAAGTAGCGAAAAAAGCGCTTGCAGAGAAGAAAAGCGTACGCGAAATTGTGCTGGAACTTGGCTTAATGAGCGAAGAAGAAGTTGATGAAGCGCTGGATGCTCGCAAAATGACCGACGGCGGTATTGCTTAGGTTTAGCGCTACTGCATACGATGGTTTGAATTGTGTTTGGTTTCTCAATTGAGACTCCAAATGATATGAAGTATACTTAGCCGAGAAGTCCTTAAAGGACATCACTCATAATTATGTCGTATATTTAGCTTGGCACTTATGAGTGTAGATATGCCACAACGATATTTTGTTGGCATAACTTCTCGGCTTTGCTTTTGGTCATGTAAGGCTATACCAGCTTGTGAATCGAAAACTAGGCAAATATGAGATATTCGAACGGCTTGGCCGTGGAGGTATGGCGGAAGTTTACCGCGCATATCATTCAAACCTTGACCGTTATGTTGCGATTAAAGTGCTTCACCGCTTTCTTGCAGATGACCCTGAATTTAAGAGTCGTTTTGAACGCGAAGCACAAAATATCGCTCGCTTAAAGCACGCCCATATCGTTCATGTTTATGATTTCGATTTTGAACCTGAAGACGATAGCTACTACATGGTGATGGAGTTGGTCGAAGGATACACTCTAAAAGACCGCCTCTCTGACCTAGAAAAAATTGGCGAAGCACTATCTCTCAAAGAAGCACTACGCATCATTCGTGAATCTGCAATGGCGCTATCTTATGCACATCGTGCTGGTATGATTCATCGTGATGTTAAACCCGCGAACTTGATGCTTGACCAGACCGAGAATGATCGCGTTGTCTTGACCGACTTCGGAATTGCGAAGATTGTCACCGGCGCACAATTCACCCTGACAGGTGGGTTGATTGGTACACCTGCGTATATGTCTCCTGAGCAGGGCGTGGGTGAATCTGGAGATGAACGTTCAGATTTGTATTCGCTCGGTGTCATTTTGTACCAGATGGTGACCGGGGAACTACCGTATGATGCGGAAACGCCATTAGCGCTTATCCTCAAGCATGTAAATGAAGCGATCCCATCTGCCTCCATGACGAAGCCCTCCGTTCCCAGTCAAGTTGATGATTTGATTGAAAAACTGATGGCGAAGGATCTTGATAGTCGCTATCAAACGGCAAGCGAAGTGATCGCGGATATTGAAGAACTTGAAATAGATCTTGCAGAAGGTAATTTGCAATCCACTACGGATACATTGCCCCCTGTTGTGGTGCCAATCGCACCCGTCAGCCGATCATCAGGCAGTTCTGTAGATCGCCCAACTGTGCGATTTAAAGATTACGATACACCAGATTCGTTGCAGTCACTGGTTGCACGGATGAAACCTTCTGCTGAGCCAGAACAAGAGTCCGGGGGGCGTTGGATGCTGTTTTTACTAGCGCTAATTGTCGGCGGGCTTATCATCGTAGGGAGTTATGTTGTAGGGGCAAACAACGGTCTATTCCCCGCATTAGCGTTCTTGGCGAGTGAGACACCGACACCCACAGTAACAGTGACCCCAACACCAACTCCAACACAGACAGCCACTACTACACCCACCGATACCCCGACATCGACATTGACCCAAACTGCTACATCAACATTGACTGCGACGCTAACATCTACAGCGACAGTAACGGATACGCCAACACCAACACTGACCTTAACAGCTACGGCGACTACTGCCCCTACAGATACACCTCTACCTGTTGTGACAGATACGCCAGATGCCAATGTAACCCCTACGTTGACACCTGATATGACGGGAACATTTAGTGTTCAACGCACGGCGACAATCACTGCCTGTACATTTGACTACGGTATAATTTCTCAAGATCCTGAAGACGGTGAAGATGGTGGTTTTGTTGAAACGAACACAGATTATACGCGTGTGATTACCTTGTTAAACACCGGTACATGCGACTGGGAACGTAATACGTCGCTCACCTTTGTTGAAGGCGAAGATTTTGATGCTGGACCACGCATTTTTATTCGTGAACCTGTCGAAATTGGCGCGGAGGTGGCGCTCATATTTGAAGGAACAACACCAAATCGTGGCGCAGTTGAGTCTGGAGATGTCGTTCCTTTGGAAGGCATGTGGCAGTTACGAACCCCCGGTCAAATTGCATTTGGCGACCCGATTACAATAAGCATTCTGGTTTTTGACCCCGGCAATTAATCTGTCATCTTGCTGATATGTTATCTCCGTGTAAACGGCTGACGAATGACCGTTTTCATTTTCTCTGGCGCAACCTTGCGGGGATCACTCAAGTAGATTTCATGATGTTTGCCACTTAGAGACCATCCATTGTCTTCGATATGTGCATGAAGGCGCTTGACGGTTGGTCCTTCTTCGTCATACGGTCCAATGTGCATAATCTGCACAGCTTCACCCTCGTTATAGGCTTCAAAGCGAACATCGTTTAACCGTGTGGGTACAGCTTTCTTTTTATTTGCTTCTTCTCGTGCCGCCGCAACAATGTCTGCCGTTACGCTTTCTGGTTGCAAGATCATCAATGTCCAGATAAAGCGAGCCTTGTCGACATCCGTTAAGATGAAATTCTCAATTGGATCACCGTCGAACCACCAGAGACCCTCAAGTGGCATAACGGTGAAGACCTCGCCCTCACTTTTTTTGATTGCACGAATTGAATAGGCTAATTTATAGAGTGCTGGTATGGACTCGCTATATTCTGGCGAGGTATTCGGATTACCCGTGCCGTCAATCATCAGATAGTGCATTGATGGCACCTCTACGACAGTGATATCTTTTTTTGAAGGTGCGTATAGATGTTTGAGTGTCTTTTTCATGTCTAAATTGCTCATTGTTGTGCCTCCGATAGTCATTTTCGATTGTGTTATGAATAGCGTAACACCTTATTCTTGTCATCTACTGTCAAGAATTCGCACGACGAAATTGTGTAGATTACCGTCAATTTTGCCTACAAGCACCATTAAAATATGTTATTCTCTGTAAATTAATGAATCAGCTTTAAGGAAATGGTGTATGAATCGAGATACTGCCTGGGATATTGTGTGTGAGTTCGTAAAGTCAGACAGTTTACGAAAGCATATGTTATCGGTTGAATTTGCGATGCGAGCCTACGCCGAACATTATGGTGAAGACCCTGATAGCTGGGGGTTGGTCGGCTTGCTACATGATTTTGACTGGGAAATTCACCCCTCGTTAGAACAACATCCGGTAGATGGGGCGCCGATTCTGCGTGAACGCGGGTTGAATGAAGAAGATGTTCGTACAATTTTAAGTCATGGACCACTTGCGGCTGATGACCGTGTGACATTACGTGATAAGGCATTATTTGCAGTTGATGAACTGACTGGATTAATCACTGCGGTTTCTCTTGTGCGTCCGTCCAAAGATATTCGTGATGTCAAAATCAAGTCGATCCGAAAAAAGTGGAAGGACAAGTCTTTTGCGGCAGGTGTTGACCGTCAAGATGTAGAAGATGGATGCGAGGTGCTGGGTGTGGATTTATGGGAGTTTCACGTCCCAATGGTGCTCAAAGCGATGCAGGATCATGCCGCTGAGCTTGGTTTAGATGGTTCCGCCGCCGCATAGATTAAGTGGTATAACTAGAGAAATAAAAACAGGACTCGCATCAGCAAGGTCCTGTTTTTTGCTTTTGGCCAGGGCTAATACTGGACGCGTACCGCCGTGCCATAATCTCCAAAATTATAGAACCATGCTGCGTCTTCATTTGTCATATTCACACAACCATGGCTCATGGGTTGCCCAAAGTTATTGTGCCAATACGTGCCGTGTATAGCATAGCCTTGATAGAAATATTGCACTGATTCAACCCCCGGCAGATTGTAGCCTGGACCGCTCATGGTTTGTGAGGGCAAACGATGATAGATGGTGAAATCTCCAACCACCGTCGGTGTAGCGGGTAATCCCGTTGACACCACCACATTATTCACCAATACGCCATCTTCAAACGCATATGTGCGTGAATCGCTTAGATCGACGATGATTTGCCGTCCCTGTGTAATGGTCGGTGTGGGGATGTTTAGATTTTGTGGTTGTGTTGTGATGATGCCAAGGTCTTCTACACTGCCGTCAACCGTTGTTGGCGGTATAGTCAGTGTTTGACCAGCATAGATATTATCTGCGTTCGCAATGTTGTTATATTGTGCGAGCGTCGTCCAGCTTAATCCGTAACGTTGTGCGATAGAGGATAATAGTTCACCCGGTTGAACAACGTGGACTGTCGCCACATCCGGTACGAGGTTTGTTGTTGCTTCGGGTACCGTTTCTACATCTGGTGTCGTCGCTTCATTGACCGATTCAACCGTCCAAACCGTAAGTTCCTGACCACGTTCGATACGATTGGGGTTGGCAATGTTATTGGATTGCAGTAGTTGATCTACCGTAATGTCATATTGTTGAGCGATAGCGGTTAACGATTCACCGGGTTGCACAACATGGGTAGTGGGTGTTCCCGCAACAAGAGGGTTTACTACGGTATCTGCTTCACCAGGCACACTTAAGCCGGGGATAATCAACACTTGACCGCGGAAAATACGTGCATAATCTGTGATTCCATTGGCGGCGGCGATCTCATCCATCGTCAGCCCATAGCGTAGGGAAATTCGATAAAGATTCTCACCCGATTGCACAACATGGGTAAGTTGATCGTCTTCCTGAGCGAGGGTAAATGCCGGATTGAGTGCTAACAGTGCCAGAATCAACACACCCAAAATACCTAAACTGACGCGCCTATTGTTCATACTCTGTCCCTTATCCTGTGTACGGAGTTCTTGTAATTGTTTTGTAAGCATTTGAACGATAAGTTCTTATGATTTTCTTACGTCCATTGTACGCAAAAAATGTTTAATCCGCTATTTGCTCATGCAAATTCAGGCGTACATCTGTTTTTCCTACCGATAGTGCCTATGGCGAGAATTGCTGAGACTGCAGTTTGTCTGTACAATCGATTTCTGTATCAATAATTATAGAGTGAGTGAAAACGACGCTGAATGTTGATTCGAGCGTATCGCGTATCAGATAAATTAAGCATCGTCCTGCTGAAAACCATAAGTGGCACTAGTTTGTGGTTGCTGGATGGTGTACAGATCATAACAACTGTTGGTCGCCGTAGTGGTGGCGGGGCATTGGGTATAATCCTTGCTGTGCTACTGTTACTATTCGGCATTGTTCGTAGTATTTTGCAAACGATCTGGCGTGTTCTTCATCGCCTTGTAACGCTTGTATGGGGCATTGCAGGTGGTGCGGGGAATGTTGCTGGACGAGGTGTGGGTCGTGTTACAGGCAACGTGCGTACATCTGCCGGGTCTGCGGCTACCGGTGCGATGGCTCGTCGTGCGGCTCGTGCAGAGCTAGAGAACAACCTCGCGGAAGACCCATTAAAGATACAGAATCGTTTCTTAAGTGCCGTTGTTGTAGCCGTTTTAGCTGTTTTAGTAGTTGTGGTTATTATCGCTACGGGCGGCGGGGCGGATGATAATGCACCGGTGGCACTAGCACCTGATGCTATCAATTTAAGTGTGGGTAGCGATGAAGCTAACGCACTTACACCGACTGTGGACTCCGGGTTATTAGCGACACCAGTCCCTACCGCGACATCCCTTCCAGAAGTCCTCGCGGCGCGTGGTAGCCTCGCATTCGTGGTGCGCGAACTTGGTCAATCTGACATTTGGGTATCGAACGTGGATAACCGTAATCCAATTCGCGTTACGAATAGCCCAGAAGATGATCGTGATCCTTCATGGTCGCCGGATGGGCAACGCATTGCGTATGCTTCTCGTAGAGACGGTAACTGGGATCTATATTTACTCGACTTAAATAATGTCTCTGCACAGCCGGAACGCTTAACACTTGGTCTTGGTTTTCAGGGTGCGCCCGTGTGGAGCCCTGATGCGGCATTTCTTGCTTATGAGAGTTATCAGAATGGTAACTTAGACATCTTTTTATTGTCGATTGATGGCACATCTTTACCCACTGCACTACCGATGATGACTGAATCTGCCGAATTTTCTCCGGCATGGTCGCCATTAGGCAGACAAATTGCCTATGTGAGCTGGCAAAACGGAAATCAGGATATTTATGTTTTTGATCTTGATAACGGCGAGACTGTAAATGTTACTAATACGCCGAATCGTCATGAAGATTATCCTGCGTGGAGCCCTGACGGAAGTTTGATTGCTTACAGTGCGCTTGACCAGGGGATTGAAAAGATATTTGTAAAATCTATCGATTCTTTAAGTGAACCTGCACAAGTCATTGCACGAGGGCGTAATCCGAGCTGGTCACCGGAGGGCAATAGCATTGTATTTGCCGTTGACTCATTTGAAGGGACACAATTCATCGTCGAACCTTATGTTGCTGGCGGGATTACAACACCTGTGTTTAGTGTAGCTTTCCCGGCAGATAATCCCTCATGGACGGATGTACCGTTACCAGCGACATTAGTCAATGCGGGTGGTTTGGATGTTGGTGTTGAAGAGGAGCTGTATATTGAACAGGTAACCTTACGCAATGATGATCCACCGTTTGGATTGCAGTCCTTACCCGGTGTCGAAGGTGCAGAATTGCCGATTTTGAGTGATCGTGTTGATGATTCGTATAATGCATTACGTGAGCAGGTTAATAATGACACAGGTGACGACTTCCTGGGGACATTAGAACATGCACTCTGGGATTTGGATTATCGTCCAAACCCGAACGAGCCGAATCGTAACTGGCACCGTACCGGACGTGCGTTTGCATTTAATCGAAATCTATTGCTTGGTTTTCCTGCTCAGATAGAAATTGTGCGTGAAGATACAGATTTACAGACTTTCTGGCGCGTGTATGTGCGTGTTGATGGAGATATTCAATCCGGTGAATTAGGTGAACCCTTGCGTCGAATGCCGTGGGAGTTTGTTTCATTAGACGATAACAATGTTGAGGCATATGATGCGGGTGGGCGTTTACAATCAACATTGCCGGAAGGCTATTATGTTGACCTCACTCAGATTGCTGCTGATTATGGGTGGTCACGCGTCGCCGCGGGTTCTGATTGGCGCGCAAACGCCTTTACACGGAATTACTGGATGTTCATAAAATCTGAAGGATTGACGTGGTATGAGGCGATGTTGGAGATTTACACAGTCTCTCAACTTGGTGGTTTTAACCCTACAGCGACACCGGCACCGCCAGAGACTAATGATTCTGAGGATGGATAAGCTATGCGACAGCAGGGCGTAGGCATTTCAACCTTTGTCATCATTTTTCTATTTGTAGCAGGATTTGGTTATTTGTTGTGGTCAAATGCACAAACGAGCGAGCCTTTGCGGGCGATTGTGCCCACAGAGTTTGAGCCAACCGAAGCGCCGGACGATTGGCAACAGGTGTTGCGCGAAGGCTTTGGTCAGAGTGGTACCCAAGTGCCGACTGTGCCAATTCCTGCGGAGCAATATATTCCACCGACTTTACCCCCGCCAACAGGACCGACACCGACACCGTTTTCCGCTGATGAGTTGAGTCAAGCGGGCTTGTTCACCTTAGAAGCTACAGCAGGTGGCGCAACGCCTACGGTACCCCCGCCAACAGCGGTACAACTTGACGATGATGAGGACATTGCAGAACAGAGTGTGCCGACTCGGTTACCCACATGGCAACCGCCGCCTTTACAACCGCCACTATCGTTGGATGAGGCAGGGTGGGATCATTACTGGTTTATTCGTCCCATTGACTCGAATGCTAATAATCGTGGTCTCGCGTCTTATCCTTACGGTTCAGATGGCTTACAGGCAGATAATCCCTCCCGTATTCATCATGGTCTTGATATGAGTAATCCAGTTGGCGAGACGGTACGTGCTGTGGGTGCAGGCACTGTTTACTATGTCCCGACAATTGATGAGCCGTTTTTCCAGAATACGAGCAGTTACGGCATTGTTGTGGTTATCGAACATGATTTTGGCTGGCAAGGTGAACCGATTTATTCGCTGTATGCCCATTTGCAGGAGGCGCTGGTTGAACCTGGGCAGGTGGTGCAAACGGGTGATCCTATCGGACTACTCGGTGGTACTGGACGCGTCACGGGTCCACACGTTCACTTTGAAGTACGTGTTGGCGGTGATCGTTATGGTGATACCTATAACCCATCACTTTGGATTGTGCCTTATGTGGGGCACGGGACAATTGCTGGCGTACTACAGGATGAACGCGGACGTTCGCTCGATGATGCAACCATTACCCTGCGTCATGTCGCCAGCGCGAGTTTTTCTGCATCGACCACGAGTTATATATTCCTCGATACCGTGAATGATGTGAATTCAGACCCAAACTGGCAGGAAAATTTTGTGTTTGCTGATGTGCCTGTGGGGCGTTATGAACTTGTGACGACACTGCCGAGTGGTTTACGTCTTTCGCAATTCATCAGGGTTTTTGAAGGAATGACAAGTTTTGTAGAACTCATCCCGCCGGAACCGGAGCCCGAAGCGGTTTCTGATGACGAATAAGTTGCCGGATTGTTGATAAATCGGATCGTCTATGATGGCAATTCGTAATAAAAATACATGATGTTGTGCCTTATAATGGTAAGATGAAAGCGTCGGTAAGGCGTTGCTTTCGCGCATAGCGGTGCGTGATTTTCTGCGCTACACTTGCGATGCGTGTTGTGTTTTCGTCCGTAAGGAGAAATTACATGCTTAATGATTTAAGCAATCAAAAATTGCGGTTTCTTATACCGCTACTTCTACTTGTTCTGATGGTTGCATCAGTGCAAGCGCAAGACTCTGATCGTGTTCTCATAGCAGGAACACAGATTGAGGGAACAATTAGCACAATTAATCCAGCACAGGTGTATACCTTCTCAGCAAATGCTGGTGATATTGCGACAATCAATGTGAGCACGGAAGCCGGTTTCGCGCTTACCGTATTACTCACAGACGCTGGCGGCAACGCTGTCGCGCAATTAGCCGACTCAGAAGCAACCGGCGTGGTTAATCTAGTCGGTGTGCCATTGCCTGCTTCAAGTTTATATTATGTCACTGTTTTTGTGACAGCGGGTGTGGACACAAGCACAACGGGAACATTTACCATTTTGCTTGATTTGGACTCCCCTGAGAATGCATCGGATGCGGTTGATGAAATTACGCCGGAACCGGAAGTTACCGAAGAAGCTGGAACTGATACAGACGTGACACCGGAAACTCCAACGACAGCCGTTGAAGAAACTCCCCGTGTATTTGAACTAGGTCAGGTGCTTACAAGTGGTATTCAGATTGATCTCCAATGGGATACCGTCGATGATATGAATTTACAAGTCCGTGACCCACGTGGGGAGACTCTCTTCTGGGATTCACGTACAACAAGTAACGGTGGTACTTTTGGTTTCGATGTCAATGGGCTTTGTGAAGTTATCACACCGACAGGCAACGTAGAAACCGCCCAATGGCCCGCAGGTCCTGTAGAAACGGGTAGTTACGAGATTCTTGTGTATTATCGCCAAGCCTGTGACGGTGGTGGTACACCCGTGAATTTCACTGTGAATATTTCTGTGGATGGCACACCGCTAGACACTATCGCGGGTACCCTAAATCCGCCCGCACCCAATGACTTTACAGTATTCATCGCGCGTTTTGTGGTGAATGATGATGCGACGGCAACACTTGGCACCGCCGCACCTTATTCTGACTCCGCGAGAATTTTGACTACGCCTGCATCTGAGCTACTGGAGCTACCAGCCCAAGAACTGATAATTGATAGCCCTATCACGGGTACCATATTGAACGAAACACCTTATCAGTCCTATCAATTTACGGGTACGGGTGGTGATATTGTTTCTCTAAACATGGTTTCAACCGAGGGCAGTCTTGATCCATTGCTGATCGTGTTGGATTCATCGGGTAATGTGATTGACGCGAATGATGATATTCAAGTTGCAGTAAACACAAATGCGGGTTTAAGTGCTCTGCGTTTGCCAACGACGGATACCTATACCATCATTGCATCGCGTTATGGTAAAGATTTGGGCGGTACAGAAGGCACCTATACGCTCATATTATCAGGGCAGGCATCGGTTGACTTACCACAAGAGATTATTGATCTGCAATTGCCTACAGGTGATGTGGAAATTACACTAACATGGACAGGACCGGCAGATTTACGTTTGCTTGTGCGTGATCCTCAATTGAACTCGATTTATAATGATGAACCGATTGCACCAAGTGGTGGACAACTTTTGCGACAGTTCAGCAATGTCAACTGTACCATCGCGCCATCTACACCGACAGCATATGTATATTGGCCCCCCGGGTTCTTGCTCATCGGACCGTATGAAATTGACATTTGGCACCGTAATGAATGTGATTCGGCTTTACCTGTGCAGTTCAATCTGTATGTGTCGGTCAATGGCAATCTGGTAACAAGCCAGAGCGGGACGATCTCGTTTGATCAACACTATCTAATAGGCTTCACTGTTGATGATACTAGTGGAACTGCTTCTGTTGGTAACCTCGGCTTACTCGGCGGCAGTGAGACAATCAACTATGTCGACGAACTTGCGTCAGCAGTGTCAATTACGAGCGGGGTAGGTGTTCCCGGTGGTTTGAGCAATGATAATGCCTTTGACGTATACACGTTTGAAGGACGCGCTGGTGATGTTATCACGCTAGACATGCGCTCCAATGGTAATCTGGATACATCTATTTTCCTCTTAAACAGTGCCGGTATTGAAATCGCCGCGAATGATGACGCGAATTCAGATACGACGGATTCGCTCATTAGTAACATTCTCTTAACCGAGGACGGCACATATACGGTTATTGCATCCCGCTATGGCACGGTTTATGGTGGAACACAGGGTGCATATACGTTGACACTACGTATCGAATAACCTCATGATGTTTTAACCAGACTTGTGCAAAACAGGTCTGGTTTTATGCTTTTTGTTGAGCTATACTTACCCACGCTATAATGCAATTTGCCGGATGGATTTTGATCTATCCGGTATTGATATATATGCATGAATTAATGAAAGCATATACATGCGGAGTGACCTATAAACCGCAACCCCACTTACATATCATCAAAACGGTTTGCCATTGTTAACGAAAGTGGATTGATATGAATCGACGCTTATTGATACCAGCTATTGCTGTTCTGGCTTTTTTGGTCGCTGCATGTGCACCAACACCAGAATTACGTAATGAGAATCTTCTCCCTGATTCAAGTTTCTTGGATGGAGAACCCTGTGGTGCGCCCTGTTGGCGTGGTATTACACCGGGGGAAACGACCTGGGATGATGCTCTGACAATTATTGAAGACAGTGAAGAGCTTGTTGATTTGGAAGTGCGCGCAAGCGAAGAAACTGATGTTATCGGTGCGATCTGGTCACCTGTAGATGGTGATAGTTGTTGCCAGATGTACAGTGAAGACGGCGAAGTTGTTGACATTATCATCTTGCAAACCACACCGGATGATACGATGGGTGAAGTCGTTGAACAATTTGGTGATCCCACCTATTTGATTGGTGAGACATTGAATGATGACCAGGGTGTATTCACACTTTTCTATCCAGATGATCTCATGCTGATATATGCATTTGTTGCTGGCGAAGCCGGTGAAATTAGTGCAACCAGTGAAGTTATTGGGTTTGCTTACTTCTCAGAAAGTCGTATGGAATTGTTGACATTGACCAATGATCTGCATGAATGGGAAGGGTATCAGGGCTATGCCGAATATATGGATACTGACTTTGATGTCACACCCAGCGTCACCCTTACACCGCGTCCTGATGAGGAATAGCGGAAACAATTTTGTAAATGTTGCTGTTGGTAGTGAACAGCTAGGTAGATATAGTAATTAGGAGCTAGGAGCAGGGCAATGAGTGAAGATGTAAATACAACCGCCCCCACCACAATTGAAGAACTAAAACCCGGCATGGAAGTGTCTGGTAAGGTAAAGCGACTTGAACTGTATGGTGCGTTTGTTGATATTGGGGTCGGTAAGGATGCACTGCTCCATATTTCACAACTTGGCAAGAAGGTTCGTAATGTTGAGGATGTTGTAAAAGTTGATGATACCGTCACCGCTTATATCTTAAAGGTGAACAAAGAGGATGGGCGTGTAGCCCTCTCGATGGAGAAACCGCCGGAAGTAACGTGGGATAGTATCAATATTGGTAATGTGCTCAACGGTAAAGTTGTTCGGATTGAAAACTTTGGCGTGTTTGTTGATATTGGGGCAGAGCGTCCCGGTATGGTGCATGTTTCTGAACTTGCAGATGGCTTTGTCAAATCCCCATCAGATGTTGTAAGTATGGAGCAAGAAGTAGAGGTTCGCGTCCTCAAAGTGAACCGTAAGAAACGTCAGATCGACCTCTCTATGAAATCTGAATCTATCGTCGAAGAATATTACGAAGAAGAGGAAGAGGAAGAAGTGCCGACTGCAATGGCGATGGCATTCCGTCGTGCAATGGAAGCCTCTGATGATGAACAGCCAGAACCCAAAGTTTCTCGTAAACGTGGTAAGAAGGCGGTCACCGCGGAACAAGAAGATATTATTGCGCGTACATTGCGCCATAGTAGCGAAAACAGCTAGTTTCTATACGTTGTTATAACTTTCGCTATATCGGAATAACCATGACAGGGGCAAATAAGTGCCCCTTTTTGTATCTGTGTGAAGCCCTGAACACTTTATAATTGTGGAATATGTTGTTAAACTGACAATGGTTTGAGCAACCTGACTGTAAATGTTTCGCCCGCCAGTGCCTTTTTCGTACCCTCCGGTACAATCAACAAACCATCAGCGAGTACCATAGACATCAAAGCACCGGAACTTTGTGTGCCGGTTGTTGTTGCGAGGTATTCATCCCCCTCACGCTGGAGTTTCACACGTAGAAAACTACGCCGTCCATCTGAAGTAATATCCTCAGCGAGCTTTGCTGTTATCGTCTGCTCCATTGATCCCCCTCCCGCCATTTTGAGCAGTGCCGGACGTACCAAAACCTCGAACGTGACCATTGCTGATACAGGGTTGCCCGGTAAGCCGAAGAATGGTGTATCTCGTACTATACCAAATGCCAGCGGTTTCCCGGGGCGCAGATTGATACGCCAGAAGTTGACTTCACCCATTTCATCCAATACGGTACGGATTAGATCTGCGGCACCAACAGAAACACCTGCGGAGCTAATCAGTAGGTGGGGTTGCGGTTGCAGAGCAGAGTGAAACAAGTTGCGTACATCTTCAAGCGTGTCACCAGCGATGGGGAGCGGATAAACAGTGCCGCCATACGTGTGGACAAGACCTGTTAAGGTGTGTGTGTTGATGTCTCGAATTTTTCCGGGTGTTAATGGTTGATCTACGGTTACAAGCTCATCACCCGTCGTTAATATGGCAACTAGTGGGCGTTCGATAACCTGTATACGTGGATAACCAAGTGCGGCAATAACCCCAATTTCTTGAGGACGGAGCACTATGCCTGCGCGTAATACCGTCTCACCCTGCTGGATGTCTTCTCCAATTGGGCGTACATAATCACCCGTTTTGACCGAGCGCTTTATGGAGACTGTTTTATCGGGTGGGGTTGAATCACCTTTGCTCCAATCTGCGTTTGTATCCTCCACCGGTACAACAGCATCTGCGCCTTTTGGCATTGGTGCTCCGGTCATAATCCGTGCGGCTTGAAACGCTTTTACGGATTTTTGTGGTGCGGTTCCCGCAGGAATATCCATCACAACTTCTAGGTCAACCGTCATATCTTTATTTGCGGCAACTGTATCGACACTGCGTACCGCGAAACCATCCATGCTAGAATTTGCGAAGGGCGGGAGGTTGATCTCTGCACGAATGTCCTGTGCAAGCACGCGACCAAGTGCGGATTCAATCTCAATTTCTTCAGTGCCAAGCCGTGTTATCCTCGCGAGGATACGCGCTATAGCTTCATCAACATTTAGTAATTCGCTCATATGGTATCCTTAAAAGATAAAAAATGCATAATAACTTCTATTTTGCCTGTATGAATTGTGGATTTAAAGATTAAATTTGATGTACAATAGTCTACTATAAGCAAAAGATGAGGTAACTCATGGCTTCTCCAGTCACTGCATCTTCCCACAACCTCGACTCGTTACTCTCGAATTTACCAGAAATCACGCCTAATGACCGTGCGATTATCGAGCGCGCCTATTCCCGTGCAGAAGCCGCACATGACGGGCAGATACGGAAATCTGGTGAGCCTTATTTTACCCATTGTTTGGCTGTTGCGACGATTCTGGCAGAAATGCACCTAGATGCAGAAGCCATTGCCGCCGGTTTATTGCACGATACCATCGAAGATACAGACATTACCTATGAAGACATCCGTGAAGAATTTAGCGATATTGTTGCGAATCTTGTCGATGGGGTAACCAAGCTCAAAAAATTACCGATTAATGTTGATAAAGATCATACCGGCAAGCGCCCTCGAGAGGCAAATCGAGAAGTTGAATACATCCGTAAAATGTTGCTCACAATGGGTGACGATGTACGAACGGTGTTGGTTAAGCTGGCGGATCGTTTACATAATATGCGAACTTTGGGCTATATGCCACCGCATAAGCAACAACGTATTGCGCGTGAAACGATGGAGATTTTCGCCCCGTTGGCAAATCGTCTCGGCATCTGGCAAATTAAGTGGGAACTGGAAGATCTCTGTTTCCGCTATTTGGAGCCAGAAGCATATCGCTCAATCGCAAAAAGCATTGACGAGCGTCGTGCGGATCGTGAGTCTTATTTATCCACTATAGTTGATCAGCTCCGTGCTGAACTCAATGCAAATGGCATTGATGACGCGATCATCACCGGACGACCAAAACATATTTATAGCATTTACCGCAAGATGCAACGCAAACAGTTGCCATTTAACGAGATTTTCGATGTGCGCGCCGTGCGAGTCATTCTCCAAACTTCGCCACAATGTTATCTCGCGCTCGGTGTTGTGCACAATCTATGGCGACCCATTGCGGAAGAATTCGACGATTATGTCGCCGCGCCTAAAGATAATTTTTATCAAAGTCTACACACCGCTGTCATTGATGAGAATGGCAAGACCTTAGAAATTCAGATCCGTACGATGGAGATGCACGAACACGCTGAATATGGTGTTGCGGCACATTGGCGTTATAAAGAGGGCAAACAGCACGATATTCACCTCCAAAAACGGCTGAACTATCTGCGTCGTTTGATGGAATTTGGTCCTGACGTAAGGGATGATGCCGAAGCCTTCGTTGATAGTATGAAAAACGAGGTCTTTCAGGATCGTGTGTATGCCTACACGCCAAAAGGCGACATCATCGACTTACCGGTTGGCTCTACACCTGTTGATTTTGCCTATCATATCCACACGGACATTGGACATCGCTGTCGTGGGGCGAAGGTTAACGCGCGTTTGGTCGGGTTGAATCATCAACTAAAAACTGGTGATCAAATCGAAATTATAACCTCAAAACGCGGTGGTCCGAGCATGGATTGGCTTAATCCTGATCTTGGCTATGTAAAGACCAGTCGTGCCCTGAGCAAAATTCGCTATTGGTTCCGTAAGCTAAATCGGGATAAGCATATTAGCCTCGGACGTGAAGTGCTCGAACGCGAACTTAAGCGCGTCGGTGTGCTGGATTCAATGACATTTGATACGGTTGCCAACCTCTTTAATTTTAGCCGATTAGAGGATTTTCTTGCGGCGGTGGGGGCGGGTGACATCAATGCCGGGCAAATCGGTCATCGTGTCTTAGATGAGGAGCGCGAACAGAAAAAACTTGAAGATGTCAGCACGATATTTAAGACCCGTCCACGTTCTACAGCGCTTAAACTTGATGATTCTAGTGGGGTTAAAATACAGGGCACAGGTGGCTTGATGGTTAACCTTGCCAATTGCTGTAATCCCATGCCAAGCGATGATATTGTCGGTTATATTACGCGTGGGCGTGGTGTGACTGTACACCGCCAAGATTGCCCTAATATACTGTCTATTTCTGATCCCGAGCGTTTGATTGAAGTCTCATGGGGTGGGGCGGACGACGAACAGCGTTATTCAGTACCTGTAGAGATCATCGCCTATGACCGTGAAGGGCTGATGCGGGATGTCAGCACTGTGATCGCAGATGAAAAGGTTAATCTGTCCGAGGTACGGGTTTCTACACGCAACGATATCGCCACATTCCACATTACGATGGAAGTGCTCAGTCCACAACAGTTAACGCGAATGCTATCGAAGATTGGCTTTATCCGCAGTGTGGTCGAAGTATATCGGTGTAATCCATCATAGATGCTTTAATACCGACCCCTTAATTAGCAGATTACATCTTTTGTGGTTTCGCACCTACATTTTGAAGAACGTTAATTGTCTATCGCTGATACTTAATGTACGATGGTTTTATGATACGTTACTTCAAAAACTATTTATGCGTTCTCGTCTCATGCGTGGATGCTATTTCGGAGAAGAAAAATGGGCGATTCTCTACGATCTATTGCGCTTGAACAATTTCAAGCATTATCAGACAATGTGCAACTTATCGCGATTCATCCAAATTATGTGAATCAACATATTATTTTAGGTGAATTTTTGAATACGGATGCGGTGTATATTCGTTTTCATGGTAAGAAGTTGTCGCTTGATGATTTATTTCAGCAAATTTCTGAACAGCTTAATCAACAAACAGGGTCAGATCACCCTAAAGATGCTGGTTTAGTTATCCTCGATGAGATTGATCGCGCAAAACCTGCTGAACTAGATCGTTTCTTCCCGAAATTTATTGATATGCTCGGTAGTACGCGGGTTATTGTTTTCAGTCGTTATATCCCCCAATCGTTTATGGCGCACAAAAAACTTGACAACAAGACAGCGTTTATACCGACAGATGATGCATTTATGCTATGGGACTATACAGCACGTCCCAAAGATACGACATTACTGGAAGTTCGCGCATTTGGTGAAGGGCGCGTATTGTTAAACGGCAAGTCCGTCAATAATTGGGATGGCGTGTTACCGCGATCATTATTCTTCTATTTAGTAGATCGCGGGATGGTGACCCGGAGTGAGATTTTTGAGACATTTTGGCCCAATCTAACTGTGCGCGAGGCGACTAATGTCTTCCATGTGACCAAGCGCAAGATAAGCGAAGTTCTTGGTATTGATTTAACCGCTTATTGGTCTGGTTTTTATCGTATTTCGCCGGATATAGAACTGAGCTACGATGTGGTGAGCTTTACCGATACCGTACAGAAGAGCGCAATTCTTTCTGATCAATCTGACAGTGCCGCACTTGACCTGCTCATCATGGCAGATCGCTTATATGAGGGCGATTTCCTCAGCGGTATGGAGATGGATTGGGTCAAGTCCCGTCGTGTTGAGCTGGCGCAAGATTATGGCGAGGCGCTGGCGAGTCTGGCAAAAGCCCACTATGACACTGGTGATAAAGAAGCGGCATTAGGTCTATATTTGCGAGCGGCGGCACATAATCGTAATCGCGAGGATATTGTCATCAGCATCATGAATCTATTCATTGAGCTAGGGATGCCTGCTGATGCGCTCATCGCCTATGAACGCCTGTCTGAAGGCTTAGAAGATGAACTGGGTGTTATGCCTGCGCCACATATTCAGGAATTAGCCACATCTATCCGTCATGAGCTGGAACAGGCTTCATAAGTATATATCACTACCACATATGCATATTTTGCTGATCGAGCCTTATTATGGCGGTAGTCATCGCGTTTGGGTAGATGGTTACGTTCAACACACATCACATGAAATCTCACTTTTGACGATGCCCGCACAGTTCTGGAAGTGGCGCATGCAGGGCGGTGCGGTGACACTTGCACGTTTGTATCGTGAACATCAATATTCGCCTGATATGATTCTCATCTCCGATATGTGCGATGTCTCTACTTTTAGTGCATTGACGGCTGATTTGACGGGAAATATACCCGTTGCGCTATATTTCCACGAAAGTCAACTCACGTATCCGCAAAATTCTCGTCAATTCCACGGATGGCGTTATGGATTCACGAATTATGTCAGTGCTTTAGCCGCTGACCATGTGTACTTCAATAGCTCTTATCATATGACCGCATTTTTTGAGAATTTGCCACATATGCTCAAGCACTTTGGTGATTTTAATGAACTTGGTTCGATTGAGACAATCCGAGAAAAATCATCGCTGTTGTCACTTGGGCTAGATCTAAAATGTTATGATCGTTTTGAGACAGATCAAAAAAAACCAGACTTACCGCCTCTAATTTTGTGGAATCATCGTTGGGAAGAAGAAAAAAATCCGACAACATTCTTCAATGCGTTGTATCGTTTGATGGATGAAAATATTCCCTTTCGTGTTGCGATCACCGGTGAGAATGTACGCCAACAGCCGGAAGAATTTGAGCAAGCGCGTGCGCGTTTGGGTGAACGTCTAGTCCAGTATGGCTTTATAGATGATTTTGAAGATTATGCGCGGCTGCTCTGGCAGTCAGATTTTGTGATTAGCGCGTCGTATCAAGAATTTTTTGGTGGGGCAATGGCAGAAGCAATCTATTGTGAATGTATACCAATTATGCCGGATCGCCTCAATTATCCGAATCTCATCCCACAAGAGGTACATCAGTCCTGTTTATATCCTACAGATAAGTCGCTGTATTACCTGCTCAAAGCACATCTCACAAAAGACATATCGATTAAAACACCGCCATTACGCGACTATATTGCAAAGTTCGACTGGTCAGTGATCGCACCTCTATATGATGCTACATTCGAGGATTTAGTAAAATAAAAACGCCGGAAATTATGTGTTCCGGCGTAGCATTGGCTGTTCATCAACTTAGATAGAAAGTTTCTAAGAATCAGGTTCCAGTTCTGGCGGAGCTTCTACCGGCTCATACATGGGTGAATAAGTGGTAATGCTTGCGACAGCCTCGGCTTTACGTGTCATAGAAATCACGATGTCGCCACCGGCACGACCACGCTTTACCTCTTCAGCACGTCCAATCCTCATATATAGCGGTTTACCCTTATTACTTAGAGCGATGATTGTATCATCGAATTTACCGATTGCTGTAGCGGCGACTTCCTTGCTAGAACTCGGTAGGCGCATCGTAATTACACCACCTCCCGCACGTCCTTGCGTGGGATAATCTTCCATTGGTGAGATTTTGGCGATGCCATCGTCTGAAATATTGAATACAAACTGTCCGTCACGGGCAATATCCGCGCCAACAACCCGTGCACGTTGACCTGTCATCTTGATCCCGCGCATGCCACCTGCGGCAAGTCCTGTCGGGCGTACATCATCTTCCTTAAAGCGAATTGACTGCGCCTGATTACTGGTCAGAACGATTTCATCAGAGCCGGTTGTTGTAAATGCAAAGAGGAGTGCATCATCATCACCCACATTCATCACGGTGAATACCTTCATCGTTAATCCGGGAAGGTCTTCCATCCGCATACGTTTTACTTGACCGGAGGCACTTGCGAAGAAAAGATACCCGTTTTCTAGGGTGCCCGGCAAGCTGAGAACACTGGCTATGGTTTCGTCACTACTCAGCGGGCAAAGATCATGGAAAGGTGTGCCGCCGTTTTCGTCTTCAGCCTGAGGAACTTGCTGAATAGGAATGGTCGCACATTCACCCTTTGACGTAATCAGATACAAGATTTGTGATGTTGTACCATGCAAAATAAAGCGGGGTGGATTTTTGCTTGATGTTGTAACCTTCGGTGCTTCATCCGTAAAGGTACGCGCCAATTTGCCATCAATGCCCAGTGTAATCCAGGTGGTTTCTTCAGGCATCATCAAGTCTTCTACGCTTGCGCTACTCGCCATACTGTCAACAATGATTGTGCGTCGCACGTCACTATAGGCAGATTTGATAAGTCCCAGTTCTTCCGCAATTAAATTACGCATCTTCTTTGGACTGCCAAGCAAACCTTCCAAATATTTGATGAGTTTAATCTTGTCAGCATGTTCATCTTTGATTTTTTTGGCTTCTAGCGCGGCTAACCGCCGCAATTGCATGTCGAGGATGGCATTCGCCTGTACTTCCGTAATCTTGAGTGCTTTGATCAAGTTATTACGCGCTGTGTCGGTTGTACGGCTCTTACGGATAATGGCAATGACTTCATCAAGATTACCCAATGCAACCAGCAAGCCTTCTAGAATGTGAGCCCGCTCTTTAGCACGGTTCAAATCATATTCGCTACGGCGACGAATAATATCCAGACGATGATCCAGATAGACTCGTAACGCCTGCTTAAGCGTTAACAGACGGGGTTGATCGTCCACAAGGGCTAACATACGGATGCTGAACGTCTCTTGCATCTGTGTGAGCTTGAATAGCCGTGCCAATACATCTGAGGCATCAACACCACGTTGAAGCTCAATCACCATGCGTAGTCCTTGACGGTCTGATTCATCGCGCAGGTCAGACAGTCCTTCCAATTTGCCAGATTGTACTAGCGATGCGATTCGTTCTATCAGCGATGTTTTGTTCACCTGATAAGGCAGTTCGCTGACGATGATGCGTGATTTACCACGCCCCATATCTTCAATATAGACTTTTGCGCGATTGGTGATTTTTCCACGCCCCGTTGCATAGGCAGTAACGAGGGTGTCTTCTTCGTCGCCCCCATCTTTATGGCGATAAACCAGACCACCTGTGGGGAAATCCGGTCCCTTGATAAAAGCCATCAGGTCTTCGACACCAATGTCGCCATGATGATCCCAATGATCGAGCATGTACTTTAGCGCGTCGCACACTTCGCCAAGATTGTGTGGCGGTACGTTGGTAGACATACCGACCGCAATACCCGATGAACCGTTGACCAGTAAATTTGGAATGCTGGATGGCAAAACGCTCGGTTCATCAAGTGTGCCGTCGAAGTTTTCAATAAAATCAACGGTGTCCTTGTTGATGTCTACGAGCAATTCTTCACCGAGGTCTGCCATACGCGCTTCGGTATAACGCATCGCCGCGGCGCTATCACCATCAATACTGCCGAAGTTACCCTGACCATCAACTAACATATAGCGCATGGAAAAGTCTTGCGCCATACGCACCATAGAGTCATACACTGCCTGGTCACCATGTGGGTGATATTTACCAAGCACTTCACCCACAATACGTGCGCTTTTTTTGTGGCTAGTTTCCGCCCGTAAGCCCATATCATACATCGCATATAAAATGCGCCGGTGTACCGGTTTGAGTCCATCCCGTGCGTCGGGCAGGGCACGGGAGACAATTACACTCATCGCATAATCAAGATAAGCATCGCGCATTTCCTGCTCGATGTTAACCTGAAAAACATCGCCATTCGCCATCTAACTATGTCCTTGTCGTCCTGTTGGAGATTGCTATTTTATGTCGTACTAATTTGGATTGTCAAACAGAAATCTTGTTCTATTATAACACAATTTAAAAACAGATGCTTTCCCTACGCAGATCATTTTCTCATAGAATCCTACGACACGATATGATAACATGCTGAATTATGACTAGACTAAAACACACTCAATTATGGATTATTCCCTTGTTCCTGCTGTTGGCGCTTGTTGCCTGTGCGGAACAAACGCCGATTCCGATCATCATTAC
The DNA here is from genome assembly GCA_034435575.1 of Anaerolineae bacterium. GTDB lineage: Bacteria > Chloroflexota > Anaerolineae > Aggregatilineales > Phototrophicaceae > JAVJSU01. The sequence goes on along the minus strand of DAOTXB010000054.1, from coordinate 6,101 downwards.
GCCCACACCTGACGCAACAAATGTGGTAGCAACGGCTGTTCCTACACAGGTACCACCAAGCACCGACACGCCTATACCTGCGTCTACAAACACAAGTACACCGTTACCTGAACCAACATCAACCGCTACTGTTACAGCCACTGACGAGAGTGTACAACAGGACGCGACAGCGCAGATTACAGGACCGATTGTCGGTACCGAATATATTGAACCAACGGATGTTGTCCGTCCTACAGAAACGTTGTCTATTCCTACAGTGACAAATACACCGGGTGCGCCGACACAGAGTTTTACGCCTGGTCCATCACCGACACCATTACCGGGGCTTGATCTCAATCAAATGGGGTTGCAACTGTATTCACAATTAACCTATGACGATTGGGCAGTGGTAGTTGGCATAACAGAACCTACTGGTGTTGGGTGGATCAAAATTCAAGCGAATTGGGCATTTTTACAACCTGATGGTCCCAATGATTGGAACGAGGCAATGCAACTTTTTGAACGCCAGATTCAATTAGCGGCACGTCCGGGATTTAATATTTTGTTGAGTGTGGCGAAAGCACCCGCATGGTCGCGTTCTGTATTCGAAGAAGATGGTCCGCCAGATGACCCGCAAGCACTAGCTGATTTCATCACGTTTATGTTGAGCACAAAAATTGGTGAGTCGATTGCCGCAATTGAGATCTGGAATGAACCGAACCTTGCGCGAGAATGGCGTGGAATCTTGCCGTTTAATGGTGATGGTTATATGCAGTTATTCCGTCCGTCGTACGATGCGGTGCGCGCTTACTCACCGAGTATAGCAATTGTTACAGCAGGTTTGGCGCCGACAGGGGCGTTGCCTGATACAGTTGATGATCGCGACTTCTTACGCCAGATGTATGCGGCTAGTTTAGCGAATTACACTGATATTGCGGTTGGTATTCATCCTTACGGGTGGGGCAACCCGCCAGATCTACGCTGTTGTGACCAAATCCCCGATCGTGGGTGGGATGATGACCCACACTTCTTCTTTCTTGATACGATTGAAGAATATCGTCAGATTATGATAGACAATAATCACGCAAACATTCAAATGTGGGCGACGGAGTTCGGATGGGCAACGTGGGAAGGTTTTGGCAGTGAACCACCAGAACCATGGATGATTTACAATAGCGCACAAGCACAGGCAGATTATGCGCTTCGTGCTTTTGAAATTGGGCAGGAATTGCCTTATTTGGGTCCAATGTTCCTGTGGAATCTAAACTTTGCGAATCAAACTTTAGTAGATCAACGCGATGAACGTACATCGTACAGCATTCTAAATCCGGCTTTATCCTCACCAGAGCGCCCCTTGTATTTGTTGCTGGCACAGCTAGCACAGGAACGCGAGTAAGCGCTACGCAATCATCATTACAGAATAACTCTAAACAAATAAAAATGGGTAGTCCATAACGGGCTACCCATCGTTGTTTATTGCTTAGTGCATAAACTACAGTTAGTTCATGCTGAGTTCTTCAATGCTATCGTCAAAATCTTCCTCATCATCGACATCAAGCGCACCCTGAGATTCGAGTGTTGTGTTCGGGGCGGTCAACTCGCGATCCTGATAGGTATGGAAGCCTGTTCCGGCAGGAATGAGCTTACCGATAATGACGTTCTCTTTTAGACCATACAGACGATCAACTTTGCCTTCAATCGCCGCACCCGCTAACACCTTAATTGTGTGCTGGAAGCTCGCGGCTGACAGATAACTATCCGTGCTGAGGGCGGCTTTAGTAATACCGAGCAAGATTGGCTGACCGGCGGCGGGTTCACCACCATCGGCGATCAACTTTTCGTTGATGTCGAGCAGTTTCAGGCGATCAATCATTTCCCCCGGTAACATCGGACTATCACCACTCTTAGTGATCTGTACTTTAGAGAGCATCTTACGGATCATGATCTCAAAGTGCTTATCAGAAATGTTCACACCCTGATTACGATACACTTTCTGTACTTCACGGAGCATATACAGTTGGGTAGCATCTGCGCCGAGTACGCGCAAGATACGATGCGGGTTTTGTGAACCCTCGGTCAACTGTTGTCCTGGTCGTACCTCTACACCATCAAAGACATCCGGTGTTAGGCGAGCGCTGGAAGGAATTTCATATTCTTCTTCATTCCGTTGCTCATACCGCACATACAAGGTATGTCCCTCAATATGAACTGTACCTTCCATACGTGCGACGATAGGACTGCCTTCGCCATCGGCTGGTTTGGCAATGACCGTGCCTTCTTTAACTTTGGCTTCGTCATCGACGTTAATATCCCAACCAACAGGAATTTCATGCTGTTCATTAAAGACCTGACTATCCACAACTGTAGCGATACGTACACCATCACGCTTGGTGAGGCGCAAAATACCGCCAATTTCGGACATGACCGATTCACCTTTTGGTTTACGACGTGCTTCAAATAGTTCTTCCACACGTGGCAAACCGCTTGTGATATCACCACTTGCCTGTGCTGTACCACCGGTATGGAATGTACGCAGTGTCAATTGTGTACCCGGTTCACCGATGGATTGGGCGGCGACGATACCGACTGCGGAGCCGATTTCTACCATTTCACCGCGTCCAAGATCGCGTCCGTAACAAAGTGCACAGATGCCGTGAATGAGATCACAGGTCATCGGGCTACGAACATGAATGATTGGAATGTCAGTGTTCTGGATGGCTTCTGCCACTTCTTCATCAATCATGCCGTTACGCGTGACGATGAGTTCACCTGTTTGCGGATGATACACATCTTCCGCGATACAACGTCCGACGATACGCTCATATACAGTTTGACCCGCGATGTCTTGCTCACGACGGATTGGGATGCCACGTTTTGTGCCACAATCCCAACGATTTACAATCACATCTTGCGCGACATCAACCAGACGGCGGGTTAAGTAACCAGCATCTGCTGTACGAAGTGCGGTATCTGCAAGACCTTTACGCGCACCATGTGTGGAAATGAAGTATTCCAGAGCGGTCAAGCCTTTACGGAAGTGGCTGATAATCGGTAGATCAATGATACGACCGCTCGGATCAGCCATCAACCCACGCATACCAGCGAGCTGAGTGATTGGACCGAAGCCACCCTTCGTTGATCCAGAAATCGCCATAATCGCGATTGGACCATACGGGTCAAGTGTGTCACGGATGAGTTCCTGTAGTTTATCTTTCGCGCTACTCCACTCATCAATCGTAATCTGGTAACGTTCTTCTTCTGTCATCAAACCGCGACGGAAGTCACGTTCTGCACGTTCTACAACGGTTTCTGCGCTGGTGATGATCGTATCCCGTTCTTCCGGGATTGTGAGATCACTCACTGCGATGGTTGTACCAGAGATTGTCGCATAGTGGAAACCCATATTCTTGATGGCATCCACAACATCTGTGGTACGGTCAGAGCCGATGCGCTGGTAACTGCGGGCGACAAGATTTTGCAGACCCTTCTTACCGAGTGTTTCCTGTACGAAGCGTAGTTCATCGGGCAGGATACGGTTGAACAACGCACGACCTACCGTACAAATTTCCGGTTCGTCTTGCGGTGCTTGATTGTCATAAATGTTGCCGAGCAAAATCGGCGTATGTAGATTGACCAGACCGAGACGATAGAGATAATCGACCTCATCCATATCAACAACCATACGACGTTCATGCAGGTTAGCAATCTCAATTTGATCTTCTAATCCACGTTCAAGCAGTATTTTCTTCATCTCATAGGAATTTGCCAGCATACAATCAACTTCACCATCAATGAGTGCTTGAATGGTACGGTCAACAGCGGTTTCCAGTATACGTTCCCGTCCGTTTTCGTCTTCTTCTACGATATTTTCATACAACTTCATGCCCGGAAGCACACGGTGCATGGCGTAATAGAACCCGTTTGAACGGAAGGCAATACCTACTTTGAGATCAGGATTATAAATGTTATCGATACTGCGGAATTCATCAGCACGATCTTTGAGCGCAACGATTTCTACTGTTGGGTCCATTGTCAGGTAATAGTTACCGAGAACCATATCTTTAGACGGTCCAACCACTGGCTGACCATCTGCCGGTTTCAACAGGTTGCGCGTACTCAACATCAGTTCGCGGGCTTCCTGCACCGCTTTTTGGCTCAATGGAACGTGAACAGCCATCTGATCACCATCAAAGTCAGCATTAAACGCCGAACAGACGAGTGGGTGAATCTGGATCGCTTTACCTTCTACCAATTGTGGTTCAAAGGCTTGGATACCCAAACGGTGAAGCGTCGGTGCACGGTTGAGCAACACCGGACGTTCTTTAATCACTTCTTCGAGTACTTCCCAAACTTCTGGCTTTTCGCGTTCGATAATACGCTTCGCACCTTTAACATTGCTAGCGTAGTTGTAGCGCACTAAGCGACTGATAACGAAGGGACGATACAGTTCAAGTGCCATCGTCTTCGGCAATCCACACTGATGCAGTTTGAGTTTCGGACCGATCACGATTACAGAACGACCTGAGTAATCTACACGTTTACCGAGCAGGTTACGGCGGAAACGTCCTTTTTTACCCTTGAGCATATCGCTCAACGATTTTAGCTCTCGGCGACCACGACGGCTTAATGCTTTACCGCGCTGGCTATTGTCGATCAAGCTATCTACTGCTTCTTGCAACATACGCTTTTCGTTACGCACGATAACATCCGGTGCACCGAGGTCAAGCAGATGCTTGAGGCGATTATTGCGGTTAATCACACGACGATAGAGATCATTCAAATCACTGGTGGCAAATCGTCCACCATCAAGCTGAACCATCGGGCGCAGATCGGGCGGGATTACCGGCAGTACAGTGAGGATCATCCATGAGGATTCATTCTCACTCTGGCGCAGGCTTTCTACCACGCGTAAACGCTTAGTCGCCTTCTTTTTGCGCTGTTTGGATTTTGTGGTACGAACTTCGTTCCACAATTCCTTGGCTAATTTGTCCAGATTGAGATATTGCAGAATTTCATAAAACGCTTCTGCACCCATATCAGCATTGAACACTTGACCATACTTGCTACGCAATTCACGATAGCGAGATTCTGAAAGGAATTGCAAAGTATGTAATTCTTTCAGTTCCTGACGTGCCTTTTCAGCCGTCTGGCGTAAGGATTGCAGACGTTCATCCAGCGCTTCCATTTGTTCTTCGCTACCAGCGGAAGTGCCATTACTGAGTTCATCGGCTTCTTTATTCAGCTTATCAAGCTCTTGCAAGCGCATACTCTCAACTTCTTGTTGAATATCATTGAGATGGGCGTTTGCGGCGGTTTGAATACGCGTGATGTGATCAACATCTACAGTTTCACCCTTAGTGGCAATGACTGTATCTGCGCCTTCAAAGTTAATATCAGACTTGGCGGTTTCACCGACCATATTTTCCACGCGTGTTTGGACGACTTGAGCTTCTTGCATCAATTCATCACTAAGGCGTGCAAGTTCTTCATCGAAGTGTTTGTTAATGGCGATGGTGCGCTCTTCAAGCTGTTCGAGCATTTCGTCGCGTTCGCCGCGCATATTTTCGATCTGTTCTTCACGGTCACCGATCAACTCGGCTTCCTTCATCTTGACTTCTTTTTCAATACGACGCAGTGCTTTATTGCGCGCATCTTCATCGACTCGCGTTACAACATATTGTGCGAAGTACAACACACGATCGAGATTACGACGGCTTACGTCTAATAACAAACCAAGATAACTTGGGACGCGTCGTGTATACCAGACGTGTGCGACAGGAGCGGCAAGGTCAATATGACCCATGCGCTCACGGCGAACACTTGCACGGGTAACTTCTACGCCACACTTATCACAAATAATGCCACGATAGCGGATGTTTTTGTACTTTCCACAATAGCATTGCCAGTCACGGGTAGGACCGAAGATTGCTTCGCAGAAAAGACCATCTTTTTCTGGGCGCAAACGACGGTAATTGATCGTCTCTGGCTTTGTTACTTGACCATATGACCATGAGTGGATTTGCTCTGGTGAAGCCAGACTAATGCGCAATGCACTGAATTCTTTCGCCTCCAAGGCGTACCTCCTGCGCTAGACACAACTATAAGGGATTTTAGGGGACTTT
>DAOTXB010000053.1:0-1998 GCA_034435575.1 Anaerolineae bacterium | reverse complement strand
ACAATGCAATATCCGATACCGGACGCAACGATGTCGACACAAGGTTCGCTAGATTCGTTGGCGCGATTGCTACGATACCCGCGAAAATGATAATGGAAATACCGTTACCAATACCCTGTTCGGTGATAAGCTCACCTAACCAGACCGCGAACATCGTACCGGCAGTCATTGTCGCCATTACGGAAGCCGTAAGAAGCACATCACTACCGAAGCCGGGGATAATTTCTACACCCGGACCGAGCAGGGTGTTAAACACGGTAATTTGCCCAAACGCCTGTAAGAGCGCCATCGGGATGGTTGCATAGTAGGTATACCGCGTGATTTTTTCTTGACCGCCCGGTTCGCGTTGAATTTGTTGCAAACGCGGGATGATCGGCACCAGTAATTGGAAAATAATGGATGCCGTGATGTAAGGGTACACGCCGGCGGCGAGAATACTAAAGTTAGCAACAGCACCGCCAGAGAGGAGGTTCAACACCTGCACAAAGTTACCACCTGCGGTTGCCGGATCAAGCAACGTCTCTAAGTTTGCGCGGTTCACGCCGACCACCGGCACATGCGCCGCAAACTGATAGATGACGATAATCAAGCCGGTAATTAACAGCTTGTTACGAACATCTGAAAGCCGCCAGGCATTACGTAATGCTTCAATCATTGCCTAATTTCCTTTGAACTGTCTTAATTTTCGGGCAAACCGTTAATCTGTATATTGCCACACGATGAGACGGTTTTACACATCTATGGGTCGGCACCTATGGTTTTACCCGTTTAGCCGACCCCAATTGTGTTTTAACATACCGAGCAGGTGTGACAAATCTCTTACCAGCTACACAGATTTACACTAGAGACCGCTTACTCGTCTGAGTCTTCGGCTTCAAGTGCTTCATAATCTGCTTTACGGAGTTTCTTCACAGTCGCCCGTGCACCGATTACTTTCAGCTTAAGCGTTTCGCTCGTACCACCGGCACCGGTAATTTTTTCCAGCGCACTTTTAGTATAACGATGCGCCTCTACATTCAGTTTTTTGCTAAGTTCACCACGCCCAAGAATAACTACGGGTTTATCCCCATCGCGCACCAGACCAATTTCTGCCAGTGCTTCCGGGGTCACGTCCGCGCCATCATCAAAGTTTGCGTCGAGTTCTTCGACATTTACTTCTTGATAATTGATGCGGAAAATGTTGGTAAAACCACGTTTGAACGGCAGGCGGCGAACCAGGGGTAGCTGACCACCCTCAAAGTACGGTCCTTTACCGCCACCGGAACGTGCGCCCTGCCCTTTGGTACCACGACCGGCGGTTTTACCCTTACCGGCAGAGATACCACGACCAACGCGGGTTCTCTTTTTGGTTGATCCGGGTGTGGGTTTCAGATCATGTAATTTCATACGTCTTCTGCCTCTACCTCTTCAACACTTACCAGATGGCTCACACGATTAATCATGCCGAGCATCTGTGGTGTTTGTTTATGCGTAACACTTGTGTTGACCTTACGCAAACCGAGTGCCTCAACTGTGGCACGCGCCTTTTGTTTAGAGCCAATCACACTTCTAATCAGCGTAATACGGAGGAGCTTATCGCTACTCATCACCAGCCTCCGCATCATCACCATCGTTGACCAATACCTCGGCTTTGTCTTTACGACGTTCCCAGAACGGACGTACAGTTTCTATCGGCTTACCGCGCATAGCCGCGAGGTCTTCCGGTGAACGCAACGATTCTAGCGCCTTAACGGTTGCCATCGTAACGTTCAGCAAGTTTGCACTACCCTGACTTTTGGTCAGAATATCATGCACACCAACTGCTTCTAATACTGCACGCACACCACCACCGGCGATTACACCGGTACCGGGGGATGCTGGCTTCAGCAAAACACGCACCCCGGAATGACGTGCAGTCACTTCATAGGGGATAGTCGAGCCGGAAAGCGCGACTTTACGCATGTTACGGCGAGCACGTTCTGCACCTTTACGGATGCTATCGGGTACGCCACGAGCTTT
>DAOTXB010000052.1:0-3448 GCA_034435575.1 Anaerolineae bacterium | reverse complement strand
GAATCGAGCATGTGCTTACGCAATAGTTGAATCGGATCTTTGTTTTCTTTGTACTCAGCCAGTTCATCTGCAAAGCGCTGGTCGAAGGAACGGTCAGATACCCCGTGTCCTTTATAACGATAGGTCAAATGCTCAATCAACACCGGACCATGTTCACGGGCATAGGCGACGGCTTCGGTAGCGACCTCGTTCACCTCAATCACATTTTGAGCATCCACCCGCCCGAAGTCCTTCATACCATAGGCAATCGCACGCTTATGCAATTCTGCCTGACCAGAAGAATCCTCGATGCGTGTGCCCATACCGATGAAGTTATTCTCAATAATCCACACCACTGGTAAATCCCAGATCGCAGACATATTGAGCGCTTCATGAAAATACCCATTATTGGTCGCGCCATCACCGATAAAGGAAACCGTCACATGGTCATCACCACGATAGTTATCGGCGAAGGCGATGCCGGTTGCCAGTGGCAAATGTCCACCGACAATCGCATAACCACCCCAGAATTTATGATCCTTAGAGGCAAGGTGCATAGACCCGCCCTTACCGCCACTCACACCGGTTTTCTTACCCATCATCTCCGCCATTAGGCGATTGGGGTCAATCCCACGAATGAGCGCCAGCCCATGATCCCGATAAGCGGTAATAACGTTATCACGCTCTTCTATTGCACCTAATGCACCAACACCACTGGCTTCGTGCCCGCTATAAAGGTGCATGTACACGCCGGTGATTTTCTTCTCGTTATAAAGTTGGTCACAGCGTTCCTCAAATTCACGGATCAGCACCATCTGCCGATACCATTCGAGGAGCGTGTCCTTGTTTGGTTTTTTAGCCATACAGACTCCTATCTTGTCAACAATAGAACCTGCCCAATATATCGAACAACATATTGGGTGGTTCTTGGGAATGATGTTTTGAATTTACTTTAACCTGCCTAGTTTACCGCATGGGTTAAACGGGGGTCAAACCGCGATTTAACCATCTCAGACTGTACTCATCTAAACGTGTGGATGTTTCCCCGTAAAATGATAGGATCATGCGCGAACAGAATCGATAATGTCAATATGCCGAAAATATACGATTATTTATTCGCTTTCGACCAACTCGCGCAGTTCAAAAATACGAATCGCGATCCTGTCTAACGGGAATTCTGCCAGTTCGATGTACTGTTCGTAGCTTGCGAGTGCGGTGGGAAAGTCGCCGAGCACATCATAGACCAGTCCACGATTAAAATGTGCATCAGCATTTTCCGGATCAAGTTGCACAGCCCTGTCGAAATCCTGCGCCGCCAATTCAAGGTCTGCCAACGTGATATACAGGTCACCCCGCGCTAGATAAGCGGGTGTATATACCGGAGACAGCGCAATCGCAGTATCAAAATCTACCAGTGCGGAGTCGAAATCTTCCGCATCCACAAACGCCTCACCACGATGCACCAGCACAATCGCCGGAAGCGGGTGATTATTGTCGAGGGCAAGCTCAAAATCAGCAAAAGCGCGTGTGAGATCACCATTCTCACGATACACTTCGCCGCGCAAATCGTAAACAATCGGGTTATCAGGCGAAAGTGTCAGGGCGGTGTTCAGGTCAGCAATTGCATCATCAAAGGCATTGAGGACGCTATATGCAGTAGCGCGGGTTACATAGACCAGCAACGGTTGTGGACTAAGGTCGATGGCACGGGTAAGATCATTCACAGCAGATTGATAAGCATTGATTTCAATCAGGGCAAAGCCACGCAGACGATAGGCTTCCGCAAGATCAGGATCATAGACGGTAGCGGTGGTATAAGCGCTGATTGCGTCGTCATAGGCACCCGTGACCGCCAACAATACCCCCTGTGACACATGGGCTGGCGCAAATTCATTGTCAATCCCTAGCGCGGTAGCGACGTCATTTCGGGCAGAATCAACCTCATCGTTCAGCGCATGAGCACGCGCCCGCAACGCATAACCGAGTGGATCGGCGGCTTCCAGCCGAATATATGCCGTGAAATCGTCTTCCGCCTGTGTGTTCGCGCCAAGTTCAAGATACGCCTCGCCGCGTTGACGGTAGAGTGCCGCGTCAAAAGGCGCTTGTATAATCGCGTCCGTGAGCATCACAATTTCTGGTGTGCTGGGTGGCGCGATGTCATCATCCTGTGCCCTGCTCATGCTGGTTACGCTGAATAATAACATGATGAGCAGGGCGATTAATCGGTATGTCATCGTGGCTGTTTATCCTTCTATAGCGTCATCAAACCATAATACTGTATCATCAGCAACAAGACTATAAATGGGGTGCTGTGAACTGCTCCCCTGATTGTATAATCAGCAACAAGAATCGATGCAACAGAGGATATGCGCGTGAGTTATGCCGCCGACACACAAATTTTTACGATTGATCCCGACGCGCCAGATATGGATGCGATCCGCATTGCCGCGCAAACACTCAACAATGGTCGATTAGTTGCCTTCCCGACAGAAACCGTCTACGGTCTCGGTGCAAATGCGCTCGATGCTGACGCACTAAAGCGCATATATCTAGCGAAAAAACGCCCCGCGACAGACCCAATTATCGCGCATATCGCCCACAACGAACAGCTCAACACCCTCGCGGTGAATATTCCACCCATCGCGCATGAATTAGCGCAAGCATTCTGGCCCGGTGCGCTGACTCTCGTGCTGGAACGTGCGCCAGATGTTCCGGAAACCATCGCCGCCGGCTTAAGCACCGTCGCTGTGCGAATGCCCGCCCATCCCATCGCGCGGATTCTACTGGAAACGGCAGGTGTTCCAGTGGCTGCGCCCAGCGCGAACACCTTCACCCGTCCCAGCGCCACCACCGCCGCACACGTCCTGCAAGACCTCAACGGGCGGGTGGATGTGATCTTAGACGGTGGCGCGACCACTATCGGCGTGGAATCAACGGTGCTGGATTTGACCGGAGAATCGCCCATTATTTTGCGTCCAGGCGGGGTGGTCATCGAAGATTTGCGCCCCATAATCCCGCGTGTGGAACTTGCGCCTAAATATCTTGGGAGAGCAACGCACGCTAGTTCACCGGGGCAGATGCTCAAGCACTATTCACCGGATGCACGGGTGATGTTGTTTAATGGTGATGATGACGCGCGGATAATCGCACACATGCAAGACAACGCCAACAGGTTGACGAGCGTACATAAACGGGTGGGCATACTCGTCACCGATGAGGATGCACCGCATTTTGAGGGTCTGGGCGTTGTCAAAACAGTCGGTAACCGTACCAACTTGAACGCGATTAGCCATAGCTTATTCGCCATGATTCGAATTCTGGACGGGTTACAGGTCGATGTGATTCTGGTGCGTGACTTTGGGCGGAACGGGCTGGGCGCGGCATTGTGGGATCGCTTACTCCGCGCCGCTGAAGGTCAGGTCATTAGGGTGGAATAACGATAATATGTACACAAACAACGACTATCAAT
>DAOTXB010000051.1:0-2123 GCA_034435575.1 Anaerolineae bacterium | reverse complement strand
CTTGTGCGCCAGCGTGATTTGTCGCCAACGGGCTTTAACCCAAATCAGTTGATTGTGGCGAATATGGCGAGTGTGCAATTTCAGCGGATTGCGTTTCATCGCGCGTTCGGCACGGATGCACATGATAATGAACTTGGTACGATGGGCACGATTACGACACAGGAACTTGTCGCTATTCAGCGTATGATGGGGGCGGAAAGTGGTCCAATTGACCCATTCCCGATTGGTAAAACGCGCCATCTCAACCATTTGACAGCCGCCTTACCGCCCGATTTGTTTGAGACACAAGAGGTTGAGATTCCTGCGGAATTGCGTCAGGAGATCAGCGATGAATTACACGATTTGATCGAAGATAGTGAAATTAATGAGTCGGATGATCCTACACTTACGTAGCGATTAGACGTAAGTGTCGGTGAATTCTTAGAAATAAGCGGTGGCATACGTAGATGCCACCCTACAAAACGAATCTCACTTGAGTAGTGATCTTATGTAACCGTAACGCTTATTTGCTTGTGAGTTTTTCCAGACGGTCAACTAATTCTGCGAGGACAGTGAAGGTTGTTTCTACAGCATCTGGTTTGGTCATATCTACACCCGCGTGTTTGAGCGCATCCAACGGATACATAGAACTTCCCGCACTCAAAAATTCAACATAACGCTCTGCCGCACCATCTTCACCCGCAAGGATGTGTTTGGCGAGTTCGTGCGCCGCGCTGATGCCGGTGGCATATTGATACACATAGAAGTTGCTATATAAATGCCCGAAGGTCGCCCATGTGATTCCGATACGGTCACGATCATAGCTCATGGTGTCGCCGTAGCCTTCTGCGAACAGGTCTGCACACAGGTCAATCAGCGAATCTGCTGTGATACCCTCACCACGTTCAGCGCGTTCATGCACCTCTAGTTCAAAGCGCGCGAGTGTGGGCATAATGAAGAAATAGCGATGGAAGTTGCTCATGGCTTCTTCGATCAATGCGATCTGGAATTGCGTGTCGTCGGCTTTTGCCTCGCGTAGATGTGCCCGTGTCATCGCCTGATTAAAATTGGACGCGACTTCTGCCACGAATAGGGTGTAGCTAGAGTACGTATATGGTTGATATTTGCGTGAATGATAGCTGTGCATGCTATGACCAAGTTCATGGGCGAGGGTGCTCATCGCACTTAAGCTGTTATCATAGCTCATCATGATGAAGGGGTGCGTGTCATAGGTGCCAAAGGAGAATGCACCTGCACGTTTACCCTTGTTTGGCGCACGGTCTACCCACCGGTCTTCTAAGCACCCTTTTCGCATAGCCTCTACATAATCATCACCTAGGGGCTTCATGCCTTCGCTGACCCACTCCACCGATTGCTCGAAGGGGACGACGGGCGGATTTGCGGTCAACGGTGCCCAGATATCATAAGGTTGAATGTCATCCTGACCGAGCACGCGACGGCGCACGTCCCAATATTTATGCCATGTAGGGATATTTTTCTTGAAAGTATCTATAAGATTAGTAAATACTTCTTTGGGGATCGCATTCTGGAATAATGATGCATCGAGCGACGACTCGTAGCCACGCACACGCATACGAAAGACATCGCTTTTTACACTCGCACCATAAGTTGCTGCTATGGTGTTCTTATGCGCCAGATATTGTCCGGTATAACTCTCATAAGCGCTCTGGCGTAGGGCACGGTCTCCGCTGTCATAATGGGTTTCGATACTGCTCTGCGTGACATCAAGTTCATTGTCGTTGCTATCTACCGCTTTCGGGAAATCCATGTCTGCGCTGGTTAACATACTGAAGATACTCTGGATTCCTCCGAGTGGGTCATTGACTAGTCCCATCACCTGTTCAACTTCCGCGGAGCGCACATATTCTTGTGTGCGGAATAGATTGTCGAATGCGTGGGCACGGTCGCTCAGGCGTTCTTCTTCGTCGACCCATTGCATAAGGGTGTCTTTGCCGATGGCGATCATTTCCGGATTAGTAAATGCTACTGCACCACTGAATTGCCCGAATACACCCCGCGCACGATCCCCCATTTCGTTGGCTTCGGTGTCATTGGCGTTGCATTGGGATTCCATACCGGCATAGAAGAAGACCTTCATCATCTGACGCTGGGCATCTTCTAGC
>DAOTXB010000050.1:0-3079 GCA_034435575.1 Anaerolineae bacterium | reverse complement strand
AACGGGAATCATGGCGCGGGTGAAACCCTGCATGATGCACAGGAAGATGTTGAGAACCTCAGCGAAGAATTGCGCGACCTTGCGGAAAAAGCGCGGGACGATGTGGTGAAACGGATGCAGAGCACCGCTAATCGTGTCCGTGAGGTGACCAAAAACACGCAGGGCGAGATCAAGGATGGCGCGGAAAAAGTCGCCAAGCGCTTTGAAGAAAGCGCCGAGCACCTCGCCAACTTCAAGCTCAAAGATGCAGAAGAAAAGGTCGAGGAAGTGGTGGGTAAAGTCACCGATACCGCTGAAGAGAACACATGGAAAACAGTGCTGGTTGTCTTGATTATCGGCATTGTCATCGGCTGGTTGTTGAGCAATATGCAGGATTAAGAATTAGAGCTTTTGCCTGCTACATCCATCAATAGCGGGGGCATCCGCCTATTTACAGTATACCGTAGGTGCGATGCCCCTCTACAAGATCGTTAAGGTCTGACGTTACGCACATCTCAGAATTATGTTATTTCGTCACCATGAGCTAAAATCTCATGGCTAGAGGTTAGGTAAAAGTCGACTTGTTCTGCTAAAATTTTCACCTAATCAGCCTGCTTTAGCAGGGTTCCCAGCTTTTTTACTAGCACAGCGGTTTCAACCCTGTGCGGATTAACACAATAGACATATCTAATAGCCAACCGCGTAGGGTCAGTTAAGAGTTAATCTGCGCTTAACTTCAGGGTTGGTAACATTTCCTGACACTCGTATAATCATGCGCGGGCAGATATTGCTGTTATGTTGTACACGACAAAGGTAAACTCAACCTATGTTCAAATTCATGATGGTGTTTTACCAACCGGATGATATTTCATCGTTTGAGAACACCTATAATGATCTGCTGGCATTGGTAGAACGCATGCCAGATATAAAACGGCGACAGGTTATCAATGTTGTCGGTAGTCCACAGGGCGCATCCCCTTACTATCGTATCCTCGAAGTCTATTTTGAGGATCAACCAACGATGCAAGCCGCCATGCTCAGTCCAAGCGGGCAGGAAGCAGGCGCAGAGATTACCAAATTATCCACCACAACCTATGAAATGATTTTCGCCGAAGTATTTGAAGAAGATGGCGGCACCACCCCAAAGCCAACCCCACCAACAGGAGATACAGACCAAGATGCAACAACTTAAAGACCGTATTCTTACCGAAGGACAAAACCTCGGTAATGGCATTCTCAAGATTGATAGCCTGCTCAATCATCAATTGTACCCGGATTTGATGCAGGGCATGGGCAAAGAACTTGCCGCACGTTTCGCTGATATCAAGGTGGATCGTATTCTGACAGCAGAGATTTCTGGCATTGCACCGGCATTGATGACTGCAACCGTGCTCGGTGTGCCTGTGGTCTATGCCCGCAAGAAAAAACCGATCACGATGGCAGGTCCGGTTTATCTGGAAACCGCGCCCAGCCACACCAAAGGCGGGGATGTGCCTCTGCTGGTGTCTGCTGAATTTTTGCACAAAGACGAGAATGTACTGATTATCGATGACTTCCTCGCAACCGGCAAAACTCTGATGGCGCTAGCACGCATGATTAGAAGTGCAGAATCAAACCTTGTAGGTGTGGGTGTGGTTGTGGAGAAAGTATTTGAAGGTGGGCGCGGAATCATGAAAAAAGCCGGTTACGATGTGCCAGTGCATGCCCTAGCCAGCATTGAATCGATGGAAAACGGTCAGATTGTGCTGGCGGATAATTAACCTATGACCGATGATTTGCGGCATGGTGGAATTGCTATTCTCGATTATGGGTCACAATACACCCAGCTGATCGCCCGTCGCATCCGTGAACAGGGTGTGTATGCGGAAGTGTTCGCTTATGATTCACCTGCGGAGACGATCAAGCAACATCATCCACGCGGGTACATTTTATCCGGCGGTCCCAATAGTGTGTACGATGAGGGTGCGCCACAGCTAGAAGCGCACATCTTGGACGCGCAATTACCGACCCTCGGCGTGTGTTATGGCATGCAATTGGTCGCCCGTGCGTTTGGTGGCACTGTCGAAGCGGGAACAACCCGTGAATATGGCGATGCAAAAGTCACACATCAAACCGAAAGCCCACTTTTTGCCGGATTATCGCCACAGCTCAACGTATGGATGTCTCATGGCGATCATGTCGGCACATTACCACGTGGCTTTGTGCAGATTGCGGAATCGACCAATGGCTTACTCGCATCTATCGGCGATTTTGACCGCGCGATTTATGGCGTGCAGTTTCATCCAGAAGTAGCACATACTCCGCAAGGTGTGGACTTAATCCGTAATTTTGTGTTCGATATTTGCAATTGTGAGGCGAAATGGTCGCCCGCCGCCTTTATCGAAGACATGATTCAACGCATCCGGGAGCGTGTGGGCTATGAGCGCGTGTTGCTCGGGTTAAGTGGTGGTGTGGATTCTGCGGTGGCGGGGGCGTTGCTCCATAATGCGATTGGCGATCAATTGACCTGTGTTTTCGTCAATACCGGATTATTGCGTAAGGGCGAGCCGGAAGAAGTGGTGCAGGTGTTTGATGTGCAACAGGGTATGAACCTGATTGCGGTTGATTCCACCGAGCTATTTTTGGATAAATTACAAGACGTGACCGAGCCGGAACAAAAGCGGAAGGTCATCGGCGGGTTGTTCATTGATGTATTCAGCGAACAGGCGCGTAACCTGAGTGACAATGGTGTGAAGTTCCTCGCACAGGGGACAATTTACCCGGATGTGATCGAATCTGCCGCCGGACACAAATCCGCCAAGACGATCAAGAGTCATCATAATGTCGGCGGTCTGCCAGAAGATTTACACTTTGAACTGATTGAACCTTTGCGCGATTTGTTTAAAGATGAGGTGCGGAATGTGGGCACGGCGCTCGGCTTGCCGGAATCAATCGTGTGGCGACAACCATTCCCCGGTCCCGGCTTAGGCATTCGTTGCCTTGGGGATTTGACCTGGGAACGTCTGGAAAAATTACGCGCCGCCGATGCCATTTATCTGGAAGAACTCAATCTTGCTGGTATGCTTTATCCAACCGAACAGGCACGGGCGGCGACATCACA
>DAOTXB010000049.1:0-2092 GCA_034435575.1 Anaerolineae bacterium | reverse complement strand
CATCCGATATCTTAGAGTTTACGTCAGATGGGTATGATACAGTCGTTTTCGATAACGAAAACAATCCCGTTAAATTGCCTGGTTATCGGGTAGATGCACTGACAGATGCCGCCATCAGGTACATTAACAGTCATAAAGACGATCCATTTTTCCTCTTTGTGTCATACTTAGAGCCCCATCAACAGAATCACAGAGACGATCATCCTGCGCCATTTGGCTACCAAGACCGATACACTTCTAATACCTATATCCCCCCGGACCTTGCGGCTTTGGGTGGGTCAACTCATCAGCAGATTGGCGGTTATTACGGTATGGTCAAACGTTTGGATGAAGCACTAGGACGTTTGATCGATAGCTTGTTCAGTTTAGGTATATTAGACGATACAATCGTTTTATTCACTTCCGATCATGGTAACCACTTCAAGACCCGTAACGCTGCTTATAAGCGTTCTGTACATGATGCATCTATTCGGGTACCTGCTGCTATCATCGGCCCGGGCTTTAATGGCGGTGGCAGAATACAAAACATGGTTAGTTTGATTGATTTGCCGCCAACCCTACTGGATGCAGCCAGAATTGAAGTGCCAGACCACATACAAGGGCACTCTCTTCTACCGCTCATCAAAAAAGAAACCCTGAATTGGCAAGAGGAAATTTTTGTTCAAGTGAGCGAAGCAGAAGTTGCACGTGCCATCCGCACAAAACGCTGGAAATATGGTGTTACGGCTCCGAATGCTGATCCAATTAATGATTCAGGGTCAAAAGAATACACTGAAAGCTATCTTTACGATCTGATGGCTGATCCATATGAACTTGATAATCGTGTGGGGTCAACCGCCCACAGAGATGTCGCGGATAAATTAATGTCACGTTTAGTCGAACGCATGGTGCAAGCTGGCGAGGATGAACCTCTAATTCACCGAGCTACCCCAGTGGAACTCAATCCACAGTATAGGGCGCCATAGCAAATAGCCGCGAGCGTGTTTTTGAGTAGCACAGGAAAGATATTTTTTAGCTCACTTCGTTACCGGTCACGAAGATAACTTTAAAAGATTTGTTTGAAATAAAAGAGGGAACATGGCAAAGCACCGAGTGACTATCACCGACATTGCACAGGAGGCGAACGTCTCAAAGCAAACGGTGTCGCGAGTCATCAACAACAAGGATGATGTGAGCGATGAAACCCGTGAGCAGATACAGGCAATAATCCGCCGACGTGGCTACCGACCCAATTCAATAGCGCGTAATCTGGCTTTCAGTCGTAGTGTCTATCTTGGTCTAATCTTCCCTAATGTTGATATTCCTCTATTCGTAGACATGGTCCGTGGCGTTGAATATGTCGCCAATCAGAATGAATATCACATTTTGCTGAAAGAGTCGGGCAACGAAGGCATCAAAGAGGAGCAAGTACTGACTGCATTGGAAGACTTTCGTGTAGACGGTGTCATCATGGTGGGTCCGTTGATGCCAACGGCTAAGTTGGCGACTCTCTTAAATAGTTTTGAAGCAGCGACACTGATCAACGTGCCTGATGTGGATACATTGCCCGATCATGTTACGACCATCAATGTTGATTCATACGCGGCGATGTCGCAACTCACCGAACACCTCGTACAAAAAGGGAGACGGCGCTTCGCCTATCTGAACGGTCCTGTTTCATTTCCCGCAGTTGCGCGTAAACAAGCCATTGTAGACACCCTAAGCCAACATGGATTGCAACTTGCTGAAGACCACGTGCTACGCGGGCATTACACACCTGAGTTTGGCTACGAAGCCACCAAAACCCTGCTGACACGATTTCCAGACATCGACACTATTTTGTGTTTTGATGACAGAATGGCAATTGGTGCCCTCAAAGCTTGTGCTGATTTAGGACGGAAGATCCCTGAGGAAATCGCAATCGCAGGCGCACATGAGATTCCCTTTACAAGTTTCACCGTTCCGGCGCTCACAACCATCAGCGTGCCACGTTTCGAGATGGGCATCGCCGCCGCCGAGAGTGTTTTCGATCGGCTGAATAACAAACCTGTGGAAAAAATAATTTCCATTAAACCGGAAATTATATTTCGCGAGAGCACACCTCCTTAGTTGG
>DAOTXB010000048.1:0-11633 GCA_034435575.1 Anaerolineae bacterium | reverse complement strand
CCAGCGAAGCCCTGTCCTTCTTCATAAACCGCGACCAGCAATACATCCCACGCCAGACCATCCGCGATGGATCGACGATAGACCGCGGCACCATCCCGTATTAACGTGCCCCATTCATCGGGCGTGTAATCGCTAATACAGGCAGAGACACTATTTTCAGGGCAATTTGCGGTCACGTAAGTTTGCATTTCAGGACTCAGCAGAGGGAAAGCCGTCTCGTCATCACCCAGTCCGGCGGCGTTCATAAACTGTGTGGCGACATCATAGGCAGGGTTGGTGTTCTCCGGTGTGAGCACAACGGTTAAGCCGATAATACCGACAATCACGGTAACGGTGACCGTGAGCAATACAATCATTTGTGTTCGGGTCATAAGCGATTTTGTCTATTCGTGAACTTTGCAACAATCCTCGCATTATACCCGCCTGTAGAACGATTGCGAAGAGGTTTCCGCGCACTAATAGCCGATTTTAGAAATCACCGATGGGGAATTCGCCGGTGTCTTCTGGCAAGCGAGCGGTATTGGCAACGGGCAAGGTAAAGCTGAAGATACTGCCCGTTGGTGTGTTATCTTCAATCCAGATGCGCCCGCCATGCGCTTCAGTGACCAATTTGCAGAAGGTCAAGCCTAAGCCCACACCGCGACGCACTTTCTTCCGTCCGGCGACTTGCACAAAGCTATCGAAAAGGGTTTCTTTGTAGTCTTCCGGCACGCCGGGTCCTTCGTCAATGACATCAATACGCACAAATCCATTTTCCGCTCCGTTTTGCCCCACAGGGTAAGACCGGATCGTGATGGTTGTATCCGCAGGCGTGTATTTGAGCGCATTATCTACCAGATTGAGGAGCAGGCGTTCGATTTTGTCTGAATCTATGTTGAGCAGGGGAACGTCTTCCTCAATCTCCGACACAATCTTCACCTCAAGTTCGTGTGCCAATGGACTGAGTTCTATACACACACTATCCGCGAGATTCGGTAATTCTGTAATGTCCTGATCGAGCGTCATGCGCCCGCTTTCCATCTTTGAAATATCAAGCAGGCTGTCAACACGGCTCAATAGTTTGCGGATGGCGCGCTGGCTGGCATCCGTCGTAGTATCTACAATCGACCAGTATTCGCTTTCTTCCGGCACAAGTTCGCGTAATAACTTAATGCTCGTCGTCACGGCGGTCAACGGACTGCGTAGATCATGAACGATCATGCGGGAAAGTTGATTACGGGCATTGTTGAGTTCTTGCTCTTCCGTCTTGTTGTAGAACACCATCAATGCACCCATGACGTGATCATTGCCATCGCGCACAGGGATCATATATCGCTGTACATAGACCGTGCTTTGTTCAGTATGTACGGTATACATATGCGGCGTATACCCCTTCCAATTGTTGCGCGTTTTGAGGTCTTCAACCACTTCGAGCGCGTCTTCAGGGCTATCAAACCCCAGTTGTTTATAGATCAGGCTATCTTCTGCCTTCAATAATGTTGACAGGTCCTGATTGATTAGTGTTGATGGTTTTAGACCGAGTAACTTCATGCGCGGGTTGGCGAGCGCAACTTTACCCTTGGCGTTAATCAACATCAGCGCTTCGTCCATCGCATCAAGGATGACCTGTAAGCGGTCACGGGCTTCGGTAATGCTGTGGAACAAACGCGCATTATCAATCGCGATTACGGTTTGTGTGGCAATTTGGGCGGCAAAATGGGCATCTTCATCGTTGAACTTGTTTTCAGTTTCGCTCTGTAACACGATGAAACCAAGCACACTATCGCCCTTATGGATTGGCACGCTGAGTTGTGATCGGGCATGTTTGTCATCGTTCATCTTTGGAGAAACCGGGGATGATTCACCAATAATGTAAGGTTGATCGGTGATTAACGTATCTTCGCCGATGAAGGCTTTGATGGTTGCTGGTTTCACAAAGTCGGATGAGTTGTAATTTTCAACGGCTAATGTTTGAAGCGTGGTGTCGTTATTGTCTTCTGCGCCATATAACGCAACCAGACCACCATCAGCATAGGTTGTTTCGATGGCATGCCCAAGCACAAGCTGACAGATTTTCTGAATCTCTACCGTTGATGCTAACAAACTGCCTGCGGAAGCGAGCGAGAGCAGACGTTCCACACTGCGCTGGAAGGCTTCATCGGTACTGGCATAAGTCCGTGCGTTTTTGATTGCTTGCGCCGCCTGGGTCGCGAATGATCGCAATACCTCTAATTTTTCGCCATTGAACGTCTGTTTTTCATCGAAGTAAAGCGTCAATATACCGAAATCTGAATCGCCGACGACAAGGGGTAATTCGACGACAGCACGCATAGCCTCTGTCTGAACACGTTTTTTGCTTATTTCTGGCATGGATGATGATTGGATGTCGTTAATCGCTAACGGCAAATAGCGTTCCGGCATTTCTGTGGTGAGGAGCATGGGTTCTGGTAATTTTTCGCCAAAGTCGTCGTTCAAACCCGCATACCGCATGCTGATAAGTCCGTCCTCCCATGTGAGGTACATCGAAACAGCGTTGGCACGGGAAATAACTGATGCGGATGAAATAATCGTATCGACTACAGAATTGGGCGATAGCGTGCCACTTAAAAGTGAAGCGATATTGTTAAGAATACCCATCTGATTAACACGCTCGGTCTGTTGCCGATACAGTTGTGCGTTTTCGATGGCGATGCTAGCACTACTGGCGACGATATTGAGTAAGCGCAGATCATCCTGTGTGAAGACACGTTTGTTATTGGTTGAGAACACACCGATCATCCCGAGGGTTTTCCCACCTGCCAACAACGGTACACCGACCCACGAATGATAATAATCGCGCAATGGTGCGATGCCCATGGATTGCACTTTTTCCGCGACATCCTGGCTGATGAGCAGAGGTGTGCCATGTTTCATGACATGCTTAATCAAGCCGTCATCATAATGGGCTTTGCGATCTTCAGGCGGTGTGGCTTCGTCCTCACTACCATCGCGTACGATCAACGGGAATTCTAGAGTTGTTTCATCGGGGTCTTCCAACACCACAGTGAAATTTTCGACGTGTAATAAATGTGATACTTGAAGATAGACCGTTTTGAGCAAGGTATCCATATTGAGGTGCGCGCGCATTGCCCTCGTAACTACCGACAATGTCCTGAGTTCGTTTAATTGTTTACGCAGGCGTTGTTCGGATCGCGTGAGCGCGTACAATCCGACAATAATCAGGATAACGCCGGTAATGTTGATTATTTCTGATGAGGTGGATAGCTGGCTGGAAACCTCTGCGCTTAAGATAGCAAAGGGAACGGGCAACACCAGAATGACCAGAATTTGTAGAAAATCATTTTCCACCATCTGCTGGATTGAGCGCTCTTTTGTATAACTTTCGAGCAGGAATATCGCAAGATAGAGCGTGACATAGATGAAGCAGTACAACGCCAATAACGGCGCGATGCCGTCGTTCCATGCCACTGTCGTAAGGGGTAAGGCACCGTCTGCACGGAGATAAATTTCCCCTGCCACCGCGAAGCTAATAATGACGCGCCCTGCGAGAAAAATTACCTGAGACCAGTGGATAGCGACATTCGGGTTGTGGGTCTGATATTGTGCATGTCGTTGTGAGTAAAACAGACCACTACCGACGATTGTTCCGAGGAATACCGCCCACAGCGCGATAGGATAGGCATCCTGTGGCAAAGATAAAAATGCCATCATGCCGACGACGTGTGCGGGACTTAATGTACCCTCGGTCAGGCGTGATGAAAAGAATAAAGCAAGCGCTGTTAGGAATGCGTAGATCATTAACTCGGTTGCATAGGTTGAGAGTAATGTTTGTGTGGGGATGTTCATCCCCAATAACACCACAACAGCAACAACGAGTATATATGGGGTCAACGCCAAGATACGTTTGACAGTTATTTTGGTTTCATTGTGGTTAAATGAAGTTTGCGACATATTTGTTTCAAAGGTTTATGATCACTAATGTTTATCATACAGCAAAAAAACATTATTGCGGGGCGATGAAACTGTTTTCATACAATTATGCGGGTTGTTGCTTGTGTTTTGACCGACAATATGCTGAAATGAACGCATAAATTTACTTACTTCGTTGAAAGATTCTAACCTATGAACTTATGGCTTGTCCGGCATGGCGAAACTGATTGGAATGTTGCCCGACGTTTTCAGGGGAGTGCGGATCGCCAATTGAACGCACTGGGGCAAAAGCAGGCACAAGCTCTGAAATCTGCCTTGCAGGATGTTCACTTCGATGCCGTCTATGCAAGCCCACTCACCCGTGTGATTGAGACTGCCCGTGGCGCTGGTTTTTCGGAGCGTATTGTTGTCGATGATCGCCTGCGTGAGATCGGCTTTGGCATCTTTGAGGGGTTGACATTTGCTGAAATTGAGCAACAACACCCTGAACTTTACGCGGAATGGCTGAAAGATCGTGCACAGAATCCACACGGAGGTGATTCGCTGGCGATGGTTGTGGAGCGTGTTCAGCAATTCCATGATGATTTACGTCAACGCCACGATAAAGAGACGGTGCTTGTTTTTGCACATGGGGGCACAAATGCCATCTTGATGTGTATTTTGATGCATTTTTCACCGAATCGTTGGTGGCAATTCCTGATGCAGAATACGTCCATCACGGTGTTAAAAACGGTCACCGATGGGACTCTGCTCACGCGCTTTAATGATGCGTATCATCTGGATCAAATGACCTGATGCTGTTGGTAGATTCCAACCGGAGAAACCCCAGAATCAAGATGATAAAACGATTTGCTAACGTCGAACAATCGAGATTATAACGCACGTAGGGCAATCGTGTGGAACCCTGACGCGATTGTTTGTGTCTATTATAGTGAACTGTCATACACTTAAGTTAACGGGGGCTTTTGACGCATAAGCGTGTTGCAACACTGCCACCGAATCAACCAAAAGCAAATGATTGTATGACCATCATCCGGTAAGTGAGTTTGTGGGGACTAATTATCATGCATACGGCACAACATCAGCCACCGTTATCGCGTCCATCATCAGCGCAAAAATCGATGAACTGGACACCTATTCTTATTCTCGGTGGTGCGTTCACAATCGGTGTGTCGATGCTGATCGCTATTGTGTTAATGATTGGCGTGGTTTATTTATCCCAAGAACGCATCCCTGCTGGAACTGTTGTCGCGGGTATCAATGTAGGCGGCGAGACGGTTGATGATGCGATGCAGATGCTTGCTCCGTTGAACGTGGACGATGAAACGGTGCAACTCACCGATCAAGAGCGCGCATGGACGGTTAGCCTGGCTGAGTTAGGTGTCAGCATAGACCATGAGGCGACACTCGCGCTCGCACAGGCATCAAGCGGAGAGCAATCGCTGGTGCCGATATTGACGATTGACCTCGCCACCGCACAAAACACCCTTGTTGGCATTAGTCAGGAAGCGAATATCGCCGCAATTCCGGGTGAGCCTCCACAGATCGGGCGCTCATTAGAAATTCCGGTGACCGTCGCCCGTCTCAATAGCAATTTACAGGGTGAATTAAGCGATGGTGTGGTGGAATTGGACATGATGGTGATTGATCCGCCGGAATATGATCCGGTATTGCACTATGATGGCGCAAGAACGACCCATATTGTGGAAGCGGGGCAGGAATTAGCGCTCATTGCCCGTGAATATGGCGTGACCATTGATGATCTGGTGGCGATGAACGAAATCAGCGATGCCAACTTGATCTATGTCGGTCAGGAATTGACGGTTCCAGCAGATGGCGCGTTCATCCCCGATAATGTACCCGCCGCACCAACGCCAAGTGGACGGTCTATTGTGGTGGATACCGAGGCGCAACGCATTTATGCTTACGAAAATGGGGAGATGGTACATTCGCATTTGACCTCCACCGGACGCGCACAAACTCCGACTGTACTCGGCGATTATCGCATTTATGTGAAATACACAGAAACAGATATGCGCGGCGCGGATTATCACCTCGAAGATGTGCCGTACACCATGTATTTTCATCAGGGCTATGGTATTCACGGCACCTACTGGCACAATAGCTTTGGTCGTCCGATGAGTCACGGCTGTGTGAATTTGCCGATTGATGAGGCGCAATGGTTTTTCAATTTCGCGTCCGTCGGCACGTTGGTGCGCGTGATTTAGATCACAAAAAATGCGATGTAATTTTCTAAGGGGCGATTTACATAGATCGTCCTTTTTGCTATGTTAACCTCGTGCATTCAACGAAATCTAACCCGCACTTTCAGCAAAGTCTTTGAACGCCTGCATATTTTTCTTCGATTGGCGCTTGAACATAAACGGCATGAAGAAACCCATAATTGCCATAAATCCGCTAAATTTAAATTCGACATCAGAATGCCAGCGTGTTTTACCGTTTTCATCGAAGAATTTGTTCGTCATTGCGTTATAAACACCATCTGTCTCAAAGATCATGGAAACTTCTTCGGGTAAATCTCGTTTGACAAGTGTTTCTGTCAAGACAACTTCGCGCCCGTTCATATCATAAGTCAGACGAGATTTTGCCCCTGCTTCGCCATATTCCCCACTGATATGTTCCATGCTTTTGAATCCCTCTTGCCATTTAGGGATGTTGTCGGGATCGTCAAATAATGCAACAACCTCATCACGTGGGCGATTGATGGTAATTTCGCAGGTGTATTTCATAATGCACTCCCCTTAGTACAATGAACTTATGTTCTATATACTATAGCGGAAATAAGGCTGAGTTGTCAATCAATGCGCTGTGCACTAGTCGCTGACTAAGGGCTTATCGTAAAGGCGATAGGTACGATGGATTTCTAATCCGGCGCGTTCTAGCACACTAATCATGGGGCGGTTCGTCTCCAGAATCCAGCCAGCGTCTACCCAGCGATAGGGCGTGTTTGTCCCCATTGCACTCTCGAAAAAGTGATTAATCATCATCACTTCCAGCCCTTTATTACGATATTCGTGGGTCACACCCAGCAGAGGAATGCGATAGCCGTCAATTTTAGGACGGATGCGCCAGTGCCACAAAACTTTGAGGAGGGTCAATATCTCTGGTGTGCCGGGTTTGGGATATGCGCGTTGTAGAGGAATGTTGAGGTCGGGCACGCCCAACATAAAGCCTACGGGTTGACCATCTGCTTCTACAATTGCTGACAGGCGCGGATCGAAAAAGTCCGCCAAGCCTTCGATGAGGGCATCGAGTTCGCGGTCAGTCATGGGCGTAAAGCCCCAATTGTCCGACCATGCGCTGTTATAGACCTGCTTGACCAGCCCAAAATCGGCTATTTGGGTCTTTTTGCTCACAGATCGCACAGTGATGTTGCCCTGTCTAGCGATGCGCTGTACAACTTTTTTCATCACCTGATAATCGCGGGATTTTGGGAATTCTACTGGATCGTAGGCGAGCTTAAAGCTGTACAAATCCATCGTTTTTTCTAACCCGCCATAATTTTCGATCAAAGTCTGATAATAGGCATGATGATAGGGCATGAGCAACACAGGACGCTCAAATCCATCAATCAGCAAGCCGGTGTCTTCGTGTGTCGTAAAGCTCTGCGGACCGCGTAACAGATCAAACCCGTGCGAGTGTCCCCAATTTTCGGCGGTTTTGAGCAAGCTGTTCGCCACTTCTTGATCGTTGATTGATTCAAAAAAACCAAACCACGATGTCTTTTCGTCATGTGTGTCGTTATGGCGATGATTGACAAAAGCGGCGATGGTACCAACAGGCTCGTCACCACGCCATGCGATGTAATAATCCCCTTCAAGGTACTCCCACGCAGGATTTTTCTCTCGACTTAAGGTTTCTTTACGCATGGAAAGCAAGGGCGGTGTCCAATTCGGGTCATCCTTATAGATGTGCCAGGGAAATTCAAAAAACACCTTATGATCTGCATCTGTTTCTACTTTGCGTACACTGACAGCCATGATGGTCAATCCTTGATGAACGGAAGCGTTGCAAGTGTAGCAAATGCGGTGAGTGGTGTGCAAGCGTGTTATAGACAAGCACACGCTTTTTATTGTGCGGTATACTAATATCGGAGAATTACACACTATTAGGACAACTATGAACGAACAATTTTTACATCACTTAAAACAATATGCTGACGTGTTGGTGCGTGTTGGCTTAAATCTTCAGCCCGGCAAACGGGTTCTAATTATGGCTCCGGTCACGGATGATCCGATTATTCGACGCTTAATTCATTTCGCGAGTCGTAAAGCCTATGAAGCGGGGGCATCTTTTGTGGACGCGCTGTGGAACGACCCCTACATGACGCGTATTCATCTGGAAGATGCGGGTGATGAACATTTGGGCAATTATTCTTCATGGCGTTTTGATTCACTGGTGGATAACATCGAAAATGATGGTGGAATTTTGAGCATTGGCGCACGCGACCCGAACTTACTCAAAGGCATCGCGCCGGAAGATATTGTGGCGTTCCAGCGCCCGCAAAATGCCCGTCAACAGGAGATTGCCCATAAGCGATTTAGTGAGGGATTAGGGACAAGTTCGATTGCGATTGTATCGTTTCAGGCATGGGCGGATACGGTTCTGCCCGATGTGCCGGAAGATGAACGCGTGATACAATTATGGGACATCATTTTCAAGACCTGTCGTATCGATACCGATGACCCTGTGGCAGAGTGGCAATCTCATAAGGGTGCGCTAATTGCCCGTTGCGACACACTCAACAAGCGACAATTCTCCGCACTTAAATTTACCGCGCCCGGCACTGACCTCACCGTTGGCTTACCGCAGAATCATATCTGGGTGGGTGGTGGTGTGAACAGCAATGCCGGTGTGTTCTATATGCCTAATATCCCGACAGAAGAGGTTTTCACGATGCCCCACCGTGACCGCGTGAACGGGACAGTGCGTGCGTCCAAACCTCTCGCTTATAGTGGGAGTATGATCGAAGATTTTTCGGTGACCTTCAAGGACGGTTGTGTGGTTGATATATCTGCAAAATCTGGTGGCGATTTATTGCGTGAATTGGTCAAAACCGACGATGGTGCACAACGATTAGGCGAGGTGGCGCTAGTGCCCAACAGCTCTCCAATTTCCCAGACAGGCTTACTATTCAATAACACCCTATTTGACGAAAACGCCGCTAACCACGTTGCGCTGGGTCGTGCCTATCCCATGACCGTTGCCGGTGGCACGGAAATGTCGCCGGAAACTTTAAACGCGGTAGGCGGGAACACTAGCGAAATCCATGTTGATTTCATGATCGGCAGTGGCGAGATGGACGTTGATGGAATCACTGCACAGGGTGATGCTGTGCCGGTGATGCGGGACGGCGAATGGGCGTTCGACGTGTAAAGTCTATCCATCATCCCCAATTGGTGCGCCGGATACTAATAAAATGGCAACTTCCCAAACTTAGAAATCCCTCAGCATTTTAAGTTGGACTAACACTTAACGCCTGTTTGCATGTAAAATCGAACCAAGATTCGATTAACGTCTAACGCAATTTAGATTTTTACAGAAAGGTCGTCAAATATGGCTTATGACATTAAAAAAGCGGCAGTCATTGGTTCTGGCACAATGGGCGGTGGAATCGCCACAATGCTTGCCGGTATCGGTGTCCCCACACTTTTACTCGACATTCCCGCCAAAGGCACAGAAGCCGGTGATCCAGCGAAAAAGCGCAATGCCATCGTCGATGGTAACCTGAAATCTCTGCGTAAAATGCGCCCGCCACAACTGTTCAGTGACTCGGTATTGGAGCACATCAGCACGGGTAATATTGACGATGATCTTGATAAATTGGCAGATGCCGACTGGATTATTGAGGTTGTTGTGGAACGTCTGGATATTAAACAAAACCTGATGGCGAAGATTGCAGAAATCGCTAAACCGGACGCGATCATCAGCACGAATACGTCAGGTATTCCGATTCATAATATCGCGGAAGGCTTAGGTGACGATTTTACCCGTCGCTTTATGGGCACGCACTTCTTTAACCCGCCCCGTTATCTCAAATTGTTGGAAGTCATCCCACACACCAATACCGACCCGGAAGCCGTCGCCTTTATACAGGATTTCGGCACAAAACAACTTGGTAAAGGGGTGGTGATCTGTAAGGATGAGCCGAACTTCATCGGTAATCGCTTTATGTCGATGTCCGGTATGCAAACGATGAACTATGCGCTGGATAATGGGTATACGGTTGAAGAAGTTGACGCGCTGACCGGTCCATTGATTGGTCGCCCGAAAACAGCAACGTTTAACTTAAATGATCTTGTCGGTTTTGACATTGCGGTGGGGGTTGCCCGTAACTTATACGACGCAATTGAGAATGACCCCGCCCGTGAAGTGCTCAATCATCCCCGTGCCAAAGAGATTAGCGACCACATGCTAGATAATAATATGCTGGGGCGTAAATCCGGTAAGGGCTTCTACCACATGAAACGCGACGGTGGCAAGAAAGAATTGTGGGCGTTGAATCTGGAAACACTTGACTATGAACCGCCGTCAAAAGTGGAATTTGAGAGTGTCAAAACCCATCGCCGGGTCAAACCTACTGGCGAACGGATTCGGTTACTGATTAATGAAGATGACCGCGCAGGTAAGTTTTTGTGGCATATCCATGCGTTTTATCTGGCGTATGCATCCAACCGTGTGCCGGAAATTACCGATAGTATTGTCAACGTCGATAATGCCCAAAAATGGGGCTTCGCGCATGAGATGGGTCCGTTTGAGATCTGGGATGCCATCGGCGTGAAGGACACCATCGACTCATTTGAAGATGCCGGTTATCCGGTAGCGGATTGGGTGAAAGAAATGATCGCCACTGGACGCGAAACTTTCTATCAGACCGATTCGAATGGCAAAGTAGTCGGCTACTATAGCCCACAAGCCAAAGATTATGTCGCGCTGGAAAAAGACCCGCTTCAAATTGTCATCGCTGACCTAAAAGCCGACGGTAAGCAACTGTGGACGAACGAAGACGGCAATATTTATGATATGGGTGATGGGGTACTGCTGTGGGAGTTTAGCACCAAGCAGAATAGCATCACGGCGGGACTGGTCGAAAGTGGGCACAAAGCGCTAGAAATGCTCGACGATGACGCATGGAAAGCGCTCGTTGTCGGCAATGATGCAGAACGTTTCTCCATTGGCGCGAACCTTGACCCCAGCATGCTGATGGGTGGCGCAGATGGCATCAACAAAATGCTGGTCGATTTACAGGGTTTGACTCAAGCGCTTCGTTATGCGTCCAAACCTGTGATTACGGCTGTGCATAATATGGCACTCGGCGGTGGCGCAGAACTGATGATGTCTGGTTCGACCACTGTCGCACATATCGAACTTTATGCGGGTCTGGTCGAAGTCGGTGTGGGGTTGGTGCCTGCTGGTGGTGGGTGTAAAGAATTAGTGCGCCGTCTGGTGAATCCGGTAGCCAAAGCCGGTGCAGATACGCTCGAACCAATGCAAAAGGCATTCACTAATATTGCTACTGCTACAGTCACCGCCAGCGCGATGGATGCCAAAGAAAAAGGTTTCCTGAGCGAAGACGATGTGATTGTAATGAACCGTAGCTTCTTACTTGGTGAAGCGAAAGCAGTTGCGCTTGCCAAAGCCACCACCTATGAACAACGCCAACCGGAAAAAGTCTGGGCAGCTGGGCGCGATAAGTATGCGGC
>DAOTXB010000047.1:0-8404 GCA_034435575.1 Anaerolineae bacterium | reverse complement strand
GGTGGGGCGATCTATTCGGCGCGGTTGTTCCGCCGTAAACAAATTATGCGAAATCGTATGGTCGGCAATTGGTTGATCGCGGCGGGGGGCTTGTTGCCTGCGCTGGGTGGTGCGCTTATCCGGCTGGGTGATCCCTCATTTAAATATATCGGGGAGATGCTGGGCGCGGTCTTGATCTTCGCCGGATTTTATATTGCGACAAAAGTGCCGGATGTGATCAAAACAGCGCAGAACGCACGACGCACCCGCACCGCACCTGCCGGAGATTAGGGTACATCAATGGCAGACACCGATTTAAAGCACACACCGGATAGCACAGACGAGGCACTTACCCGCGACAACTTTGTCCGCATCGAAGCCATTTTCGGCTCCCTTAATCGACAATTCCTCATGATCGGGATGGGGCTTTTCGCGCTATTTGTGGCGGTTGTGTTATTTGTCGCGCTGGTGGATTCCACCAATCAGTACCGTATCCTCGCTGATGTGCATTATTGGATAAGCCGGATTGGTCTGGGTGTCGCCGGTGTGATGCTGGCGATTTCGGTGTATATCGGTTTGATCCGGCATGGTGATGTTACTGGCTGGTTTCGGAGCATTACGTACACCATTTTCGCGTTTATGCTGGCACAGGGGTTGATTGGCGGGTGGATGTGGTTGCTCGGTGGTCGCCCCGGCGAAGAAGTCCACGTCATTTATGGGTATGGCGTGGTGTTGTCGCTCCCCTTTTTCATCTTCGTAGAAGTCACCGCAAAAAAACGTCCGGCGATGGGCAGTTACATCTGGGGATTCACCATGCTCGCCGCCATCATTGTCCGCACCATCACCACCGGACCTGTGGGATAAACGTTGGCTTCACCCCGTCTGGCATGTCTGCTCCTGCACTGATATACGCTGGTACTATGCAACCTGTGTAATTTGTGCGACAGTGTGAAAGCGAAATTCGACCTGCCACAATCAAGGACACGATTCAGCGTGAGTGCATATTATCAACTATTGCGTAAAAATCCGGGCTTTGCGCGGTTATGGATGGCGCAAGTCGTCAGCTTAACCGGTGA
Source organism: Anaerolineae bacterium (assembly GCA_034435575.1). GTDB lineage: Bacteria > Chloroflexota > Anaerolineae > Aggregatilineales > Phototrophicaceae > JAVJSU01. The sequence continues at coordinate 7,349 of DAOTXB010000047.1, read as the reverse complement.
TTGGTTCAGCACCATCGTGTTAAGCACCCTCATCGCCCGTTATGCCGATGGCTCCGGTCTGGCGATTAGCCTCTTCTTGATGGCGCGTTTTCTGCCACCATTGCTCTTTGGTCCGTTCGCTGGTGTGCTGGTGGATCGTTTTGACCGCCGTAAAATCCTGATCTATAGCAACGTTATTCGGATCGTGGTCGTGCTCGGCTTTTTATTGGCGAATTCACCGGACCGTCTGTGGATTATCTACGCGCTGACGATCATCCAATTTACGCTTTCCGCACTATTTGAGCCGGGGCAATCCGCCATCACGCCGAGTCTTGTCTATCGCGAAGACCTTGTTCGTGCTAATACGCTGGCGAGCATTACATGGTCGACAATGCTGGCGTTGGGTGCGCTCATCGGGGGTCTTGTGGCGGCGTTATTCGGCGCGGCGGCGGCAATCGTCATTGATGCACTCACCTTCGCTGTGGCGGCATTCATCCTGAGCACCCTCAACGATTCACACAAAGTCACCAACCCACCCCGACCACAGGACACCGCCGATGAAGGCGAGGATGGTAGCTTTAGCGAGGGTTTGCGTTATCTGCGGAAAAATCCGGCGATGGTGGCGGTGATGCTGGTTAAAGGGGGCGGGAGCATCGGCAATGTCGATCTGCTGATGACCGTTTTCGCCACGCAAATTTTCATCCTCGGCACAGATGGCAATCTCTCATTAGGCATCATGTATAGCGCTTTCGGCTTCGGCGCATTCATCGGACCGTTATTACTCAACCGTTTTCATGATGGCTCGGTGATTCAGATGCGCCGGATTATCACGGTTGGTTTTATATTCGGCGTGTTAGGCTGGATTGTCATAGGGGCGGCGTGGTCACTGGTGATTGTGTCATTCGCGCTGGCGCTTCGGGCGATGGGAGGCTCTGCTAATTGGACCTACAGCTCGGTCATCCTACAAAAAAGCGTACCGGATCGTTATCTGGGGCGGGTGTTCTCGCTCGATCTGGCATTTTTCCAATTAACCACCGTCGTCAGCACCGTGTTTCATGGGTTGGCGGTGGATGTCATGACCGCGCAAAAACCGTATCAAGCATTTGAGCAACTCGCAGTTGTGGGCAATGTCGCGACAGACCTCGCGTTGATCGTACCGGGCAATCCGGCGGTACGCCTCATCGCTTATGGCACGGCGGTTGTGTCCTTACTGCCCTTAATCGGTTGGGTGTGGGTGCTGGCGACCATGCAAAAGCGTCGTGATGTTCGCCCCGTAGAAGCGGTCTAAACACGGCGCTATCGGTCAAAACGGCGGCGCGATATACTTGGGGTATAGGCACTGTGAGTCAACTTAAATTTTGGGGAAAGGCAATCACATCATGGATATGCTGGTAAAGTTATATGACCTGCCACCATTAGAACCTGAGCTGGAAGCACAACGCGCAAAAGGGATTAGCGTCCGGCGGGCACTCTCTCCAGAAAAACACGTCATCCTTGATTGGGTCAGCAAGCATTTTAGTGAACCGTGGCGCAGTGAAGCGGATACCGCCTTCACACACAGCCCACCCACCATTTTCATTTCTACTAAAGCGGGCAAGTTAACCGGCTTCGCCTGCTACAACACCACTGCAAAAGGCTTCTTCGGTCCAACCGGGGTGCAGGAGAGTGAACGCGGTCAGCACACAGGACGCGCCCTCTTGCTTATTGCGCTCCACGCCCTGCGCTGGGAGGGGCATGGGTATGGCATCATCGGCTGGGTAGGACCGGCGGAGTATTACACCAAAGCGGTTGGCGCAACCCTCATTCCTGAGTCGTTCCCCGGCATTTATGCCGATTTTTTGCGGTACGATAATCAGGATTTTTAGGCATAGACTGTGCTTAGAGACTCGATTTCGTGTGCCTCCAAGCGTCTAATATGTATATCAACGATGCGGTCTGTACCGATCACTGTAACCAGTTAATCGCAGTATTGCCGACGGATGAGGTGATATTGGTGATTTGCCCGTCGACACTAGCGATAAATTGCTGTCCCTGAGTTTCGACGATGACACTGCTCCGGTCTGGACTCCATACCACACGCTCAGGAAAGCTGTTGCCAATTGGCGCGGTCAGGGCATTGCCGTCCATATCATAGATAGCGACTGCACCCGTGTTATTTGCCCCACCAAGCGCGACAATACTGCCGTCAGCACGTGCTACTGCCCAGCCCAACCACAAGCCATTCTGACCCGCCGGATAGACGTTCTCCAGCACAGTACCGTTTGCATCAATCCATGACACATTTGCGGTGCCATTCGGGTCTAACCCACTAGCAAGAATGCGTCCATCCGCACCCCATGTCGCATAATCATAGAGCAGAATCGGTGGGCGTTCATCACGCACACGTTCAAAGCGGGTAATGGGCATCACCATGATGCCACCGCGCCCCTGTGCAGGCAGTGTTGCATTGACCAGAATCGTCTGGCTATCCGGTGACCAGTGCAAATCTTGACTGACCCAGAAGCGAATCGGTGTCGGGTCGTTCGGGCTAGGACGCACGATGTTACAGCCAGTGAAGCCTTCAAACGGGCAATCCACAATGAGTTGGAGTGGTGCCCATTGCCCCGGCTCAAAATACCACACACCATCGCTCGCCTGTTGCTCTGCCCGCACAGTAAATGCCAGATATTGCCCACTTGGTGACCAGACAGACATACGGGCGGCGGCGTTGTTTTCCGCTAATGAGGTAGCGGGGAATTGTGTATATGGGCTTTGCTCAATGCGATAAGCCCCCGTGCCATTCGGACCGGTAATGTACAACATACCGGAAGTATCAATCACGGAGTAAAGGTCGGTATTGACAGGATTCTGGGCATAATGCAGGGTCTGGACTTGCAACAAGTTCAACCCGTCGCCATGTACACCGCCATCGACACGTAATGAGAAGGTATGTTCGCCCTCGCTCACCGTTTCGATCAGGGGTGCTTCTAAGACATCAATTGTTTGTGACGTGACGCTGTTATCCGTCGTGCTGGTGTTTGTGTTGTCCGCACTGTTCGCCGTCGGAATAGGCAACTGGGTCGGGAAGGGTGTGCGCGTGGTGCTAGCAACATCCGATTCCTCGGTGACTTCAGCTTGTGTGGACGGTGTATGGGTCGGCAATGGTGCTTCGCTGTTATCGTCAGTTGTACCTGCTAGATTGCAGGCAGTTAACAGCGTAGCAAGTATCAACAGGGCGAGGAGGGCAAATTTTCGCATATCGATTATCGATCCTCATTCGTGATTAACTCTTGAGTAATATCGCTGTCACACATTATAACCGATTTCGACCACCGAGATAAGCGGTCATCGACAAACGAGGGGGAATCAAATAGGGGCACAACAAATATCGCCGTTACCCCTATACAGTCAGTAAAATTTTCGGTTGCTTATCGCTTGAACAGAATAATCGGGTTCATGCGATTATCTCTCAGACTACCCCAACTGGTCACGCTATCATGGATGCTAGCGCGCACCTCAAGGTGAACGTGCGGACCTTCTGAATTGCCCGTGTTGCCACAAGTCGCGATCACCTCATTCGCGCCGACTTCCTGCCCTTCCTGTACATTGGATTGATGCAGGTGCGCGTACATGACATAAAGGTGCCCGTTCGGGAAACCCTTTGCCGTGAGCTTCGCTTTGGTTGATTCTGGCAATTGGTCGTTCAAATAGCGCACAATAATAAAATTGCCGTAGCCCCATCCCCATGCCGGGTCATTCCACACGGCGGGGTCGCCCAGCGCATACCCTTGCTGACGGGAGCTAGGCGCGGCGGCGGTACATCGGGTACATTTATGCACCTTGACGATCTTGCCTCCATTCGGTCCCGTTAATATTGGCTCACCAATCGGCGCACCATGATCCCATCCATCGTGTTTAGGGATATTCGGATTGTAATCATTGCCGAAGTTCCAGCCACGAATCCACCAGCGATTATCACCCATAGGGGCGGGATAAGTGTCCCACGCCAAACCAAGTGATTCGGTATCGCCATCCCACGTGACGAGGTCTTCACGAATCCATGCCGTTTGTCCCTGATAATTGAACTTGACCCAGCGATAATTCTGCCCGCCCTGTTCCTGTTGTACCTGACTAATCGGCACGCGTGTCCCGCGCGGAAGTGGTGTTCCACGAGCAAATGTCAAACCGGGTCCGGTACGCACATTCGCCGCGCGACTGGTCTTGATGATGGCGGCGGGAGGGGTGGTCGGTTTCGTCGTCCCCTGTACCAATCCACCGGATGTCGCGGGGGTGACTTCGCTGGAATCAGTCGGCTTTGACGCGGTATTTACCTCAGTCATTCCAGTCGGTTTAGTCGCGGTATTCACCTCGCTGGACTGCGTCGGTTTGGTGGCGGTGTTCACCGCATCGCTTGTCGTACCACCGGAAAAAATACTGCTTTCTGCGGGCGATTCTTCTTTAGAAGTACCACTCTGCAAACCCTGATTCGCGTCAACGCTTTCATTCGTGACCGGCTTGGCGACCTCGACCTCTTTACTAATCGTGGTGGTCACCGTTACTTCTTGCCGAACCAGCGTATAAGCATGTGTTGTCGCGGAGACACTGCCATAGCCCCACAAGGAAAGATCACCACTGATGCCAACGACATGCCCGCGCATCCATCCTGTTTTGCCGTCGGGAAATTGCAGATGAAACCATTGATAAACACGCCCAAAGTCGCTCATTGTACCCTGCGAGTCGGGTTGAATATCCAGAATTTGTAAACCGCCAGTCCCTTTAGAAATTGTATAACCAGCGCGGTCAAATGTTGTGCCGGGTCCGGTGCGTACAGGAAAATCTGTCACAGGAGACTCGTACGCGAAGCCGAGTACAGTCGCTGATGCCATATTAATAACGCTCCTTGCATAATATGTATGTTGTTATTAGCGCGTATCACCCTTCATTGTAGCCTAAATAAATTGTAAGCAAAATTAAGGTTAAAAACTGGTTTGTGCAATCTGTAAACATTTTATGGGAATAGAAGGCACGTCTTTTGTCGGGGAATATCTCAAAGATAACAAAATTATTACCTGAACTAACCATTTACACACATTAACTAAATTGTTATTACATTGAGATTAGTTTAATATTGAGTAAAGCGTCAATGATTGGTTCATTGTGAACTAAAAGCGAGAGATTATCCATGTCAGATGTATTAAACCATCATGCCACCGTTATTATTGATTCCGCGCTGGTCTTACAAAATCAGCATCATGGAGAACTGACGGAAAAACAACAAAAAGCGATCAAAACGATCATCGGTAACGCGGAGAAATTTGTACACTTATACGCAGAATTCCAGATGTTAGCGCTAGGGGATGTGCCCTCCACCTTGCGTCATGAATTAGGCAATCAGCTCACACCAATTCGAGGATATTCCGATTTGCTCACTATGGGCGTTATCGGCACACTCAACACCGCACAACTGAGCCATGTGGAGGCAATTTATGACAGCACCAACGCACTACGAGAAGAAGTTGATAATATCGTCGCCCAGGCACGGCAGATGTCCAACCTAAAATCAAACAGGACAGCGTAGCATGATGACCCCGGAGGAACGCGCTATGGCACTGCTCTATGAAGGGTATGTGCCAGATACCGCGCCAATTGTGCATGATGAGGTGCTGAAAGCGCTTAATTTAATCGGCAATTATACCGATCGTGTGTTGAAGGGTGATACGAAGGATTTATCCGACGCACAACGCGAGAACATTCGCAAGATCACAAAATTTACCGGGCAACTATACCGGATGTGGCACAAGAAACCGCCCTTGACCAGCCTGCAATCGGTACACAAACAACGCCTCTTTGAACTCCTCAAAGTACCTCTGAGCGAAGTCATTACCTGTACCACGCTCGTGCTCACCGATGTAACCGGCACATTGACGACCAAGCAGGAAACTTATATCCAGACCATCAACGAAATCAGCTATCAGATTCGCGATGAATTTAAGATGCTTGATAGCTGAGAATAATCCGATTAATACCGCAAACACCATAAGAATCATTGCAATAACGAGAAACGAAGCCGACTATAGTCATCTAGACAGCGGTAGTATGATGTGTCAAACTAGGTTTGATGCTAATAATCAGAAATTTGGTGGACTTCTTGGGGAAATTACTTAAACGCCTTACAAAGATTAAAGTTACTTTTGACGGTGTGCTCATCACAATTGCTGTAACCCTCGTTATTTGCGTTATCCTCTGTGGTGCAACCATGTTTCTTTATCCGAGAATAGCTGGTGAGTGGTTAGGTTATAGAGTAATACCTGTTCCTCCGTTTAGCGAAGTGCTTATTGAAGGAACAATGTCGTCAGATATAAACCCCCAAGCTGGATATACCACTAGCATATATACATATCAAACATCAATCTATCATGTGGATATGCCACTAATAGAGACACGAAATTGGTTCGCACGACATTTCCCAATGTTGCCTTTGGATAATGATCTTGCCGAACCCGCGACAAGTTATCGATCTAGATATGTAGGAATGCCAAGAGGTAACGAGTATTTGTTCCTAACGTTATCGGCAGCACTCACCCTTTCCCCTACTCATTGGGACACAAGCATGAGTTGTTTCTCCGTAGAAGTTTTTACTAAGGATGCTTTTGAAAGCAGTATCTATTTTGAACACTATTCCGCTTATCGTAACTTTCAAAATCAACTGAGAATTCTCGATGAAGACGATGTGATCGCTGTGGTGAAGCGATGCTGGCCCGCAACATAAATGACCCGTAGCACTAAAGTGAGTATCTCACGGGTTAAGGCTCGCGTGCCATGTTCCACATCTGTGTAAATTGTTGTGTCCAATATTCAAACCAGTAGTTGGATTGTTCGCGCCGGATTTCGACATGCATCAGATCATTGATCGATTCACGGTTGAAGCCGATCATTTCCACAATTGCCCGTCCATCGCGCCCATCCGGGTCAACAATTGTCAGGCTGATTCTGACGAATTTAACACCATCCCTTGACTCTCGGACTGTCCGAGGGTTTATCATCATACATAGTTGTAAGTTATAGGGATGGTATCTACGAGGGGTTATGTTCAAGATCGGTGATTTTGCCCGCCTTGCGAATTTGTCCGTTCATCAACTGCGTCATTACGACGAGGTCGGTTTATTCAAACCAATGATGACCGACAGTGCAACAGGCTATCGATACTATACATTAGACCAACTCCAGCGCCTGCATCGCATCGTCGCGTTGAAAAATCTTGGCTTAACTCTAGATCAGGTTGGGCGATTGTTGGACGACAATGTGAGCGCGAGTGATATTCGCGGGATGTTATTGCTCAGAAAAGCTCAGGTTGAGCAAAACATCAGCAATGAGATCAACCGCTTACATCA